>JAIORG010000271.1 GCA_021108255.1 Anaerolineales bacterium
CTGTTAACCCTGGAACATAAAATGCCACTCCGTCATCTTTGGTCACCCGCAGATCTGGATTGGTAATCGTTATAGCTTCAGTATCATCGTTTTCATAATCATTTAACCCGCCAGCTACTCCATCTCCAAAACGCTCATTGGCATCACTACCGGTAATAGAAGTCCAGATGATATCAGCGGTATTATCTATTGTGCTTCCCACGGCAGGTGTCGTGGGGCTTGGCGAATTATCAACGGTGGCATCAAAAGTGATCGTCACCACGCAGCCCGGAGAAGGTAACTGGTAATGAATAGAATCAATAGTTACGTTTAACTCACTTGCTGTAGAGGCTGTTGTATTGATTCCAGCAGCGCATCCTCCCGGATTGGAAGATGATCCAATACTTGTCAGGTTACTTAAGCCGGTTGGCAAGGTATCAACTAGGTTGACATCATAGGCAGGCGAATGGCTGTCTTCTCCAATGCCGTCCAGATCATGGGCAATCACTAGCGTATAAGTGATGGTTTGCCCCAGGGCAGGAGTTGAATCATCCACTGATTTTCCAACCGTAAGCAGTGGCTCTATGATAAAAATGTCAACAAAATCCGTCACATCCGGACCATCATCGTGTTGAACCCGGCCTGTGTTTTGTAATGAAGCTCCATCAACATTAATCGCTTCGTTCAAAACCTGAACCGTTACTTCAACAAAAAAACTATTATTGTTAGAATTGTTATCACTCGTGGTCAAGGTATTTCCAAAGTTCAGCGTCAAATCTCCCCCGGATCCCGGTGTTACTGAAACTCCAGGAGAGGCATTTAACGAGCCTCCATACCCGGAAGAATCTACATTATGACTGACATATGCCAGCCCGAGAGGTAGATTGTCGATAACAATTAAGCCATTGGTTGTCCCTTCCGGTAATGTGATCTCAAGATCATAGGTCAATATCTCACCAATTGTATATTCTATCGGAGAGATCGTTTTATCAAGGTCTATATCCGGAATCGTCACATCGGCATCATCTGTGGCTGAATAGTCATTCACCACGCCGCCTATATCACCTGTGTCTCCCGTCCGCTCCACCGATAGCGGGTTATGAGTTGATTGCGCTGAAGATACATCCCCAGGTAAACTGGTCCAAGTTAGATCAGCGTCATTGGTAATCACTTCCGCCGGGTTCACAGTATCATCCAGCGTAACCTGGAATTCAATCGTCGCCGAGTAGGTGGTTTCAAATGGTTTCCCTTCCCCCAGCCATTCCACCGTGATCGTTCCCCCGCTTTCCGAGCAGGTGTCCGGGACTGCCAATCCGCCTGCAGGCGTGCAGGACAAACTAAAGGGAATAAAACTCAACCCCGCAGGAATTACATCCGTTAATACTATCTCGTATGCATCAATATTGCTAACGCCGCTGTGCTGCAAATCGATCGTAAAGGAGATGGTATCTCCACCATCACCAGTAATTGGTGCTGCTGTTTTGGTTATTTGCAGTTCCGGCTCTACGATTGTGACATTATCTGCAGAGTCTGACGTTGAATCTCCATCCCAGGTCCAGGTCGCATCGTTATTCCGGTTATCTCCCCGGTCATTGCTGCCGCCGTTAATAACCACTACCGTATATTCGACTGTAATTGATTCATCGGTGGCATTGTTGGTATCACTGTTGGTCACCACCCCGAGATCAATCGTCATCCTCCGCCCCTGGTTATCCGGGTTGCTGTCCGGGTAATCTGAAAATACCGCTGAGCTGCAATCCATTGGCTGAGTCGCGTTTAGCGATCCTGTAACGGTCACATCATCGCAAGAAACAAACGCCAAACCCTGATCAAGAGTGTCAATAAGCTGGGCCGAGGTAGAGGTCCCTTCCGGGATGATGAAATTCGCCTGATAGGTTATCTGCTCTCCAATCGCGACATCGTTTCCAATTGTGAAAGTCTGGTTTGTACTTAGAATGTCTTTATCAGCTGTGGGGCTGAATATAGTCACATCGGCATCATCTGTGGCTGAATAGTCATTCACCGCGCCGCCGATATCACCTATGTCACCTGTCCGCTCCACCGATAGCGGGTTATGGGTTGACTGCGCTGAAGATACATTCCCAGGTAAACTGGTCCAGGTTAGATCAGCGTCATTGGTTATCACCTCACCTGGAGTAACGGTCAAATCAAGCGTAACCTGGAATTCAATCGTCGCCGAGTGGGTAGTTTCAAATGGCTTCCCTGCCCCCAGCCACTCCACAGTGATCGTTTCCCCGCTTTCCGAACAGGTATCTGGGGTTGCCAAGCCACCCGCCGGGGTGCAGCTTAAACTGCTTCCCACATAAGTCATATCAGCAGGAATCACATCTTCCAGGACAATCTCATAAGCATTGACATTACTCAACCCACTGTGCTGTAGATCGATCGTAAAGGTAATTGTGTCTCCATAATCCCCAGTATCCGGTACTGCTGTTTTAGTTACTTGCAGTTCTGGTTCTACGATCGTGACATTGTCCGCAGAATCTGAAGTTGAATCTCCATCCCAGTACCAAACAGCATTATTGTTCCGGTTGTCTCCCCGGTCATTACTGCCGCCGTTAATGACCACTACCGTATATTCAACTGTAATTGATTCATCGGTACCATTGTTGGTATCACTGTTGGTTACCACCCCGAGATCAAGCGCCATCCTCCGTCCCTGGTTATCTGGGTTGCTGTTCGGGTGATCAGAGAAAACTACCGAGCTGCAATCAAATGATCCAGTGGTAGTCAGGGATCCCGGGGTTGTTTCAGTGACATAAACATTATCACAGGACACAAACGCCAGGCCCTGGTCAAGCGTATCAACCAACTGCGCGGAAGTTGAAGTTCCCTCTGGGATGATAAAACTGGATCGGTAGCTTACCTGCTCCCCGATCGCTACATCATTTCCAATCGTGAAAGTCTGGTTGGTTCCGGTAATAATCTTGTCAGCTGTGGGGCTGAAAATGGTGACATCTACATCACCACTGTCTAGATAATCATTTGCTGCTCCGCCAGGACCTATATTGTCTCCTGTCCGCTCTACACTCAAGGTATTGTAGGTAGATCTAGGTAAAGTCTCATCGCCTGCTAAACTTGTCCAGGTCAGGTCAGCTGTGTTGGTGATCACTTCTCCAGGTGTTACAGTTACATCCAGAGTGACATCAAATTCTATAGTTGCTGAATAGCCGCTTTCAAAGGGTTTCACAGCCCCAAGCCAATCAACAGTGATCGTTCCTCCGCTTTCAGCACAGGTATCCGGTATTGCCAAACCGCCAGCAGTTGTACAGCTTATACTGCTTCCCACATAAGTCATATCAGCAGGAATAACATCCTCTAATACCACATCGAAGGCAGTGGTTTCACTATTCCCATCATAAGCAAGATCAATAGTGAAGGTGATTGTATCCCCGGAATCACCGGTGTTCGGCATTGCCGTTTTGGTAACCTGCAGCAGCGGCTCAATGACGGTTACATCCTCAGCATCAGCCGTTCCAAGACTGACGTCTCCGCTTCCATCATTCATCAGGTATTCAGCAGCGTTGTCTAGTATAGTTAAAGCCTGATTTCCTGGGACGTTAAGCACAACCACCTGATATATGATCTCAACACGTTCCTGATCACTATTATCCCTGTTGATGTTGGTTATATTACCCAAATTAAAAATAATATCTTGACCGAAATTGGTCACCCCAGAGGCTTCAGTTGTCCCGCAGACCCCGGAAAAATCGCTTCCGGAGAGTAAATCTGTTGTTACATCTGTCGTCACTGCAGTATCAGAATACGCAATCACACTAGTACATGATACAAAAGCAAGACCGCCATCCAGGTGATCAACCAGCCGGGCATTTGGCACTTCCCCTTCCGGGACAACAGCTGATATTTTATAAGTAACCAATTCACCGATGACAACCTCATCAAGGTCATTTGTTCCGGAAATTATTTCTGTATTTTCCAGGGTCTTTAACAATTCAGCCGCCACGTCCGCTGTTGCGTCATCTTCCTGATCTTCCGGGAGGTGATTTGGTCCCCCTTCTGAGCCAGCATAATTCATCATAGATACTGTATTTATCGCCTGTCCCGGAATCACATCAGGTTTGATGACCAGGTCATAAGTGATCAAAATTACATTATTCCCTGCATTTTGATCATATGTCTGGCAGATACCCTGATCTGGATCCGCTGGATCAATTAACTCAATTCCTTCTTCAAAGAGTTCCAACCCGCAGTCATCTCCATTTCCTACAGATACACAGGGATTCGCAGGATCAAGCGCCCGGTACTGAATCGGATTTCCGGGATTGTCAGGATCACCGGTCCGATCTCCATAATATACCTGCAGATTCAAATCAGCACCCGTTACGGGTGTCAGGTAATAAGCCGTATCAATAATATCCCGGAGCTGGATATCAAAAGCCCCTTTAAGACTGTTTCCCTGGTTTTCAATAGTGATCGCAAAGGTCAGTTTATCCTCTGCATCAACGCCTGTGACATTGCTGTCGATCGGATTGGCAGCCAAACCATCTGAGCTGATTGTTCCCGTCCAGCGGGGCGGGACTGTACCATGAGTTGGCTCATGGAATGCTACCCCCGCTGGTCCTACATCTGTGGGAGTAAAACTCGCATTAGAATTACTGGTCCACACAATCCCTTTTTGTGAAACCAACACTGGTTCATTAATGACAAATTGAATGATGGCATCCGATGAGCTGGTTCCGGCATTGGTGCTGCCCTCAAAAGCATGCGCCATATTAGTAAGATACAGTCCATCTGCAAAGGGATCATCAGAGACAACCAATGAGAACAGCAGATCTACAGTCGTAGATAAATTCCTCGTATCATCATAGTCTGCATAATAGATGTTGATCTTGTTAGCTGCGCTGTCTGAAGTAATAACCGGCTCCTGGGTCGGAGTTGTGTTATAGATGGAGGGGGAGAGTATACCCTCTCCGCTGAGCAACCCAGCGGTCATATACTGGAAAAAAGTATCTCCATTTACAGGGTCAGAAGGCAGCAAAAGAGTGACTGCTCCCGGGTCCGGGCATCCATGAGGATATGGTACTGATTCAGTAAATGTCCAAATGTGACCACCAGTTCCATCTTCATCCGGATCATCAACGTCAAAGACAGGCAGCGGGAAATAATCATCAAAGGTAAGCTCTTCCACATCGGATGTTAACAAACCATAAGTCAACCGGTAGGTGATTTTGTCTCCAGGTTTAATTCTTACCCTTCCCAAACTATCTCTATCCCAGGTAGTATCATCGTCCTCGTTATTGATAGCGAAAATTGATTTGCTTAATATTTCCCGGCCAATGGCCACACCGGCAGCGGCATCGTCCTCTTCTGTACCCACAAATATAAAACTCGAATTGTCCAGCACATCCCCTGTGACTTCCGCTGTGTTGCCCAGCTCATCGCCCTGGTCTACGCTGGTATCTCCGGAAGGGTAATCATCCACAAATTCTTCCAGGATCTGGGTTTGGAAGACAATTATCGCGGTCGTTGGTCCATCACCCGGAACTCCAGGTGGAGGTACAGGATCGCAGGGGGTGTATAGGCCACCTGCTGGGTTAACACAACCACCCAACATTCTTCCGTTTTCAAGGCGGGTAATAATTTCATCAGAAACATTAAAAGTTAATGTGGTATCCCCCGTAGCTCCCCCTGTAATAACTGTACATTCTGAAGGAGGAGTAGTTGTGGCACCTGTGTAATCACAGGAAACAATGTAATTGGATGAATTGAAGCTTGCCGTTCCTAAATAATACGGATTCCCATTCACCTCTATAGTGGGTGTGAAGTTAGGAGTACCAGAGGTAGACAAAAGATGCTGACCATCTGAAATCGTATCAGCAATCACCAGGTTTTCAAACGAAAAATAATCCGAAACCTGGAATTCTAGTGAATATTCCAGAATCGCGCCTGGAGCTGGCTGGTCATCAGCTGGACCTCCCCCGGTTCCGGGGACAACACTGACGTTCTTCTGGATGGCAATAGATTTATCCTGCAATGTATGAAGCGGTGTACAGGTCGGACAGGTGGGATCCGAAGAAACAGGTGTTATCGGATCTCTGGGATCTACGGGGTCCCAGGACCCATCTGCCCAGGCGATATTATCCGAATCTACATCATCACCAGATACAGGGTCGATCACTGGGTCATCATAAACCGTATCTCCATTCTGATCGAATAATTCCGGGATATAAAAATCGTAAGTGACCACAACAGTTCCTGAAGCAGTGACATAGTTCAAACTCAGGATGCCGCCAGGATCTGTTGTGCTTGGTGAAGGAGGAGTTACTGTATAACCGGAAGTTGTGTTTGCTAGGTCAATTCCAATATACTGCAGGTTATCCGGGAGCAAATCCTGGATTTCCAGGTTGGTCAATGTTTGACCGCTGGCGATTTCAACTGTCAGTGTGTACTGACGGGGAAAGTTTGGACCAGTGGATGTTTCATCCTGTGTGTTATCTGGTCCTAAATAATCTTTGGTGAAAGTCATCAATTGCGGGGTGACAGGCGAAGCAGGCCAGATGGAACTGTCCGTACTTGAAGGTACCGCAAAAGGTGCATCTCCGCAGCACCAATCATCCTCCGGTGTTTCCCCAAACATGTAGCCACCCCGGGCGTAGATCATCAAGTCTTGAGTAAGATCTGCCAATATACTGAGGTGAGCATTTACAGTAATGTTCAATGCCGGTTGTCCGGGAACATAAGAACCGAAGGGAAGCATTAATGAGACAAATTTATCTCCTGCAGAACCGCAAACATCAACATAAGCCCCGCTTGTATCTCTCAGCCAGGGGTGGCTGACACAGCCTGTTGTGCCAGGTGCCCCAGGGAAGATCTGGACATCATCAACCAGGGCGGAGCCAAGGTAAGAAGCTGAGTAGTAGTCAATTCCATCATCTCCATCTTCACCTGTTAGAGGAAATACCAGGTCCACAAAAGGTCCATATCCGGTATCAGCACCGGTATTTTCAAAAGTGACAGTAAAACTAAAATCCTCCCCGATCATCACTGGGGAGGGAATAATTAAGGAAACGCTGGGAACGGCTGCCATTAAAGGGCGAGCCAGTGCGGAGTATGGGGTGAAAAGACCCGTTCCTAAAATCGAAATAACTAACAGTAAATAAAATCCCGGTTTTCGCAAAGAAAATTGTCCAGGGAAGTTTCTTGATATTGGTCGCATAATTAATCCTTGAAATTAGTAAATACAATAAAAGTCAAATAATTCATTTATTATAACATCGAGATCGTTTGGCAAAATTCTAAATTATTGGAAAATCTTTTCAACAATTTACCTTGTTTTTCCAGTTTTTACTTCCCTTTTCAAGTTAAACCGCTGATTAAAATCAGCGGTTCCGAGTAGATCAAAACCTTCAATTAATCCCTTTCAAATCAAGTGCTCTTTTATCCTACCATTCTGTCTCACAGCCGTAGTAGGTATCATTTCCTGCACCGCCATAACAAGCATCCTGCCCGGGGCCGCCGATAAGAATGTCATCACCCTCATCTCCAAATAAACCAGGAATCCAAAAAAAGAAAAACCTCCTGCGATCATTGCCTCCGCCACCCAGGATGCAGTCATCGCCAGCTCCACCCCGGATAACTGTATCGTCCCCGGCAGTGCCGAGGATTAAATCATTGCCGTCTGTACCTGATTCACCGGCTCCAATATCTACAATATTTGTTATGTTGATTCCGGCACATTCAACTGGTTTAAGGTCATTTCCAGTAATACTGGATTGATCCTCCCCAGCCCTGGAATTGGACACAGTATTCGAGGC
>JAIORG010000207.1 GCA_021108255.1 Anaerolineales bacterium
TGTTTCCTGACACTGAATCCGATGATTATGCAAGCGCAGTTTTTATGCCATCCTACTTTGGATCCCAGTACGTCGCAGGAACTACAGATATCACAGTCATATTTCACCTGCCCCCTGGTGTAAAACCTGAAGAACCCCGCTGGCATTCTTCGCCCAATGGATTCTCATCCTCCCCTATTGCCGGGCAGGATTCTCTGGGACGGATCACCTATACCTGGCGGAATACAAGTGGCGATGCCTCTGCTCGCTATAAATTTGGCGCATCTTTTCCGTCGTCATATGTGCCGGCATCTGCAGTATCCAAGCCAAGTCTCTGGCAGCAATTAGGTATTCCGGCAGAAGCTGTTACCGGGATTGTATGCGTAAGTGGATTCGCCTTGTTTATGGTGTTGGTCATTGTCGTTTCTGTTTCCAGCAGCAAGAAACGGAAAATGAAATACCTCCCACCAAAAATCCGTATTGAGGGACACGGCATTAAACGCGGTCTAACCGCAATTGAAGCTGCTATTCTCCTGGAACGTCCTGCTGACAAAATTTTCACCATGATCTTGTTTTCACTACTTCAGAAGGACGCAGCCCAGGTTATCAGCCAGGATCCTTTGAAGTTGGAATTCAGCGATCCTTTACCAGGAAATCTCAGAAAATATGAAACTCAATTTATCGAAGCGTTTCAGAAAGATACAGATCGGATTCGAAAAACCGAACTGCAAGATTTAATGATCAGCCTGATTAAGAGCGTCGGTAAAAAGATGGAAGGATTCAGCCACAAGGAATCTGTCCGCTACTACGAAGATATTATCAAACGAGCCTGGAAACAGGTAGAAGATGCCGACACCCCTGAGGTAAAAAGCGAGAAATACAACGCTCACATGGGGTGGACCATGCTTGACGGAGACTTCGAAGACAAAACCCAGGATGTTTTCCGCAGAGGCCCGGTCTTTGTCCCATTATGGTGGGGTAGATATGATCCCTCCTACAGAACAACTCAAACTGCTGGGCCAAGTGCCAGAACAAGCAGCCCAAGCCGTTCCGGCGGCGCTTTACCCAATCTGCCAGGAGGTGATTTTGCCGCTTCGATGGCTACCGGGATCTCTAATTTTTCAAGCGACGTGGTTGGCAATATCACAGATTTCACCAGCAGGATCACCCAGAAAACAAACCCGGTTCCCAAGCCCACCAGTTCCAGTGGGAAAAGCTGGAGCAGCGGCAGCGGAGGAAGCTCCTGTGCCTGTGCCTGTGCTTGTGCAGGATGCGCCTGTGCCTGTGCGGGTGGCGGTCGCTAAAAACCATGTTTACAAAAATATTTCAGGGAAAGCCGCGAAATATGCGGGGAGTAATGCCTGCTGAAACACGCTGCGCAATCCCTCCCGGGCTTCATCATTTCAGAAAAGAAACTCCTGAAACCAAAACGCGTCTTCATCTCAGAATTGATCCTGATGGCTGCGGAACGTTGGTTATTAATGCTAACTCGATCCTTCACCTCAACCCTACCGCGGCTTACATTGCTTATTTTCATCTTGAGGGGCGGTCTGAAGAGGAAATCAGGATTGAGTTTGACCGGATTTTCGATATCCCACCTGATACCGCAGCTCAGGATATTGAGCTAATCACCAGGGACCTGGAAGCCTTTATTAACGCCAATGGCAAACCGGTAAATACCTTTTCCGGGGTGGAAATAAATGCCCCCTACAGCCTTCATCCCTCTGCCCCCTACAGGATGGATTTAGCGATCACATATCGCTGCAACAACGACTGTCCCCACTGTTATAACGCCCGGCTGAGATCCTACCCGGAACTAAGTACCGATGACTGGAAAAAGATTATCGATCGTTTGTGGGATTTGAGCATTCCTCATTTAATTTTCACGGGCGGGGAACCAACGCTAAGAAATGACCTTCCTGAATTGATAGCATATGCGGAAAGCAAAGGGCAAATCACGGGACTAAATACAAATGGCAGGAAACTGTCTGATCCATCTTATGTGGGCCAGCTTGTGGAAGCAGGATTAGATCACATCCAGATAACAGTTGAATCGCACAATCCGGCCGTTCACGACAAAATGGTGAACCTCAAGGGAGCCTGGCAGCAGACCATCAGTGGTGTAAAGAACGCTTTAAACAGCTCCTTGTTTGTGATGACCAATACAACCATGCTGAAACATAATCAAGATAGTATGGGAGAAACCCTGGATTTTCTAGCAGAACTGGGAGTACCGACTATTGGATTAAACGCATTGATCTATTCTGGAAGGGGCAAAGATGTAGGAACCGGCTTATCAGAAGAAGAACTCAAGCCGCTTTTAGTCCTCGCTCAAGAAAAAATCCAGTTAACCGGGCAGAAATTAATCTGGTACACACCTACTCTCTACTGCCATCTAAACCCGCTGGAAATGAACCTGGGTATTAAAGGCTGTACTGCGGCACTTTATAATATGTGCGTCGAGCCGGACGGTGGAGTTATTCCCTGCCAATCCTATTACAACCAATTGGGTAATATCCTAAACGATTCCTGGAAGTCGATCTGGGAACATGATCTCGCAATAGAATTGAGGGAGCGGCATTATGTCCCCGAGGAATGTAATACATGCAGCCTACTGGAAGAATGTGGGGCGGGGTGCCCACTGGCTTATGCCGAACACCCCCGGACCGTTTATCCCTTGATACCTTCGCCCTCATAATTATTCTAAAACCAATGGAACAATAAATCGCTATGGCAAATTTAATAACTTTATCCCGTTATCCTCTCTTATTTTTGTATCTTGCCTTGATGTACTATGGTGGCGAGACTGCGCACCTGTGGAATGTCCCGCTAATCATCCTGATCTTTTCCCTTGATACTTTGGACGGCTGGGTCGCCCGCAAACGCGATGAGACATCTTTGTTAGGGAGCGTGTTCGACATTGCTACTGACCGCACTCTGGAATATGTACTCTGGGTTGTTTATGCTCACCTGGGTTTAATATCTGTTCTCGTCCCCATTATTGTTCTAATCAGGGGAACTTCGGTAGATGCAATCCGTTCAATTGGCATGAAAGAAGGCGTCAGTGCTTTTGAACAACTTCAATCACCAGTCAATCGCTTTCTGGTCAAATCCCGTTTCATGCGTGCGCTGTATGGCACAGTAAAAGCTGCCGCTGCTGGCTTTCTTACCTTATCTTTCGCGCTGCCCTCCACAGGCTCTGGTTGGACCCTCTTGATTTATCAAGTGGCAATGGCCCTTACCTGGATCAGTGTCATTGTTTGTGTTCTCCGGGGAGTGCCGGTTTTAAGTGAAGGAATTAAATCAATCAATTCAGAACAATCTGAATCAATTTAGACAGGTGTTTTTCCTGATTTAGTTAACCACTATGGCCCTTCAAGGAATTCTCAACAGCAAATTCTCAGTACGGGTATCGATAATGATCGGCCGGTACCTCTCCCCGAAGGTTGGGTACAGAGTCACCAAATCGATTGCCACCCTGGTATCCAGATTTGAGAACGCGGATATAACCAGATCAATCCGCGCCAATCAATTTATAGTCAATGGTGAGACCAATTCTCACCAGGAACTTGTCAATAAAACAAAAGAAGTCCTCGATCATGCAGGTAAATGCTACTATGATCTGAATCACTTCTTCAATAAACCTGAAAAGCTGGAATCCATGGTTCCATTTTCGGAACCAATGAGGGATTTCATCAAGATTTGCCAACAGGATCAGGGATACATGGTAATCGCACCCCATCTCAGCAATTTTGACCTGGTGGTGTGCGAATTGGTTCAACACGGATTTAAAGGAAAAGTACTGTCCTATCCCAACCCCGGAACCGGCTATCAGCTCCAGAATAAGATCAGGGCATCCTTCGGGATGGATATCGCGCCTTTGGGCGATTCCAAGTTTGAAGCTGAAATCGTCACCTTTCTGAAGAATGGCGGCGTCGCTGCAACGGGTGTGGACCGTCCCGTCCCGGGAAGAAAAAAGAAACATTATGTAAACTTCTTCGGCAAGCCCAGCCCACTCCCTGTTGGATACATCACAACCGCGCTTGCAGCGGACGTACCGGTGATTCCTGTCGCTGCCTATATGCTTCCCTCTGGCCAGTATGGTTTTATGACTTCAGGACCAATCACTCTAAAAAGGTACAAAAACAAGCTGGATGAAATCATTTTAAATACAGAAATGGTATTGGAAAAAATTGAAGGCTTCATCCGGAAAGTTCCTGAACAGTGGTTAATGTTTTATCCGGTATGGCCAGATTTACAGGATGAAAGAAAATGATCTATCAACTTCTTGGTTTTGGATTGCTTTTGATCGGCTGCGCCCATCTATTCGCTGGTGTAAAAACAAGGGAAACCCAAATCGTCCGCAAGGTGCAAGGTTTATTTAAGAATAAGCCCTGGCTTACTATTTTCCAGGAAATCTGGTTCTTTGGACGGACACCATTCGCCGTTGTTTCTTTGCTATTATTAATCAGCCTAAAATTAAAAATGGGGACAATTGCTTTAACGGTTTTCCTGGTTACCGTCGGTATAGAAAATATTCTAAAAAATTTCTTTAAACGTCCCAGACCTTTTATCGCTCATCTGGATATTGAGATGCTCCAACCCAAAAGCCCTGTTGACCCATCCTTTCCCAGTGGAGATACTTTGCGGATTTGGTACCTTGCTCTGATCCTTCCGGTGGCTGCTGGCAACAGTGGTCTTTTCTTAACCGCTTTCTTGCTTCTGGCAACACTTGTAACGTTGGGAAGGATGATCCTGGGAGTTCATTACCTTACGGATACTATTACAGGATTAGGGTTGGGCATGCTGGGGGCGGGAACAACGCTCTGGCTGTGGCACTTTTTACAACTTTTATAACCTGGAAATTTGTCTTACCTTTAACCTAAAAGGAGTTTGGGATGGATTTTGAACAATTAATTCAAAAGCGATATAGCTGCCGCCACTACTCACCAGAGCTGGTGGACAGTCAGCATTTAGAAAAGGTGCTGAACGCAGCCCGATTGGCGCCAACGGCAGCTAATAAACAGCCCTTTCAAATCATCATTATTAAAACCGAAAACAAAATAGAAGATTTGCTGAAAATATACAACCGGGATTGGTTTGTACAAGCGCCACTTATCTTAGCCGTCTGCAGCATTCCTGATAAAGGATGGATTCGCCACAAATATGACAATGCGAATTATTCGACTGTGGATGCAGCCATAGTAGTGGATCATATTACCCTGCAGGCCGCAGATCTTGGTTTAGGTACCTGCTGGATTGGCGCATTTAATCCCCCACTGGCCAGAGAGTTTCTCAAGCTGCCGGATCATGTAGAACCGATTGCATTTACACCGCTTGGATATCCATTGGACAAACCCAAGGATAAAACCAGAAAACCGCTGTCTGATCTTATCCGCCATGATACATGGTGATATAACTATTAAAAGAAACAGCACACCGCAGGGACAATTATTCCCTGAATGGAGCAGGATATGAATAGTATTTTCAGCAGCATTACTCAGCTGTTTAAGCCGGCTAAACCAATCCAGGCCGGTGTTTACCATTTTCAATCTCCAACGACTGCCAAAAATCAATACCGGCTTCACCTGAGAGTAGCCGCTGATGGGGAAGGTCTGCTGATTATTAATGCTTCCACTATTCTTCACCTGAATCAATCTGCAACTGAATATGCTTACCACTTCGTTAAAGAAACTCCTCCCGAAGAAGTAGTGCGGTTGATGACCAATCGCTACGAAATTAACCGGAATGATGCCCGTTCGGATTTTATTGATCTGAAACAAAAAATACGCACATTACTGGAAACCCCTGACCTCGATCCGGTTAGTTTTCTGGATATTTCCCGGGAGGATCCATATGCTGGCGCTGCAGCCGCTCCCTACCGGTTAGACTGCGCGATAACTTATCAACTTCCAGAAAAAAGCCATCCGGATTTTGCCCCGGTTAAAAGGGTTGATCGGGAATTATCCACTGAAGAATGGGAAAAAATCATCAACCGATCCTGGCGAGCCGGTATTCCTCACCTGATATTCACTGGAGGTGAACCAACTATTCGTGAAGATCTGATTGATTTGATTATCTGTGCTGAAAATAATGGACAGGTCACTGGACTGCTGACAGATGGATACAAACTTATTAACGATAAGTTTAGAAATGAACTGCTGCAAAGTGGACTTGATCATCTTTTATTTGTGCTTTCACCCACGGACATAGCATCATGGGGTGCCCTGAGATCTGTTCTTGATGAGGATATTCACACCACGGTTCACATTACAATCAAATCAGAAATCACAGCCAATCTACCTCAAATCCTGGCGAAATTAAAGGAATTTGGAGCAAATGCAATATCTATCTCAGTCAGTGCGCCATCCGACCCGAAGCTCACTCAGGCTCTATCAAATGCTCAAACTTTGATCGCTGAGTCAGGGATACCATTGAAATGGGATATTCCAGTCCCGTATTCGGAGCATAACCCCATTTCGATAGAACTGGAAACCAATCAGGAATTGCCCTCAGGTACCGGCAAAGCCTGGTTCTATGTTGAGCCGGATGGAGATGTTCTTCCCGCGCAGGGAATTAATCAGGTCCTCGGTAATCTTCTGGATGATGATTGGGAAGGAATCTGGCATCAAAGTCCGAAAGAATGAAACCAGAGGAAATATGCCCTTATCAATCCAAGATCGGCAAAATCGTTTCCTGATACAAGCGCAATGGACTAGAGCATTGCGCTTGTATTTTTTTGATTTACTTAACATTCAGCAGATGGGGAAAATCCTCGATATGGGCTGTGGAACAGGAGCACTTCTCCCAGATCTTCAGTCACTCTCCCCGGCAGATATCTTCGGATCGGATATTCTCGAAGAGCACCTGCTGGTTGCCCGGCAGGCCTGCCCGGATTGTCATTTTAACAGCGCTGATGTCCATCATCTTCCCTACCCAGACAATGTTTATGATCTGGTACTGTCCCATTATTTTCTAATGTGGGTAGAAAATCCAACAAAAGCGTTGGAAGAAATGATCCGGATAACCAAACCCGGAGGACACATTGTCGCTTTTGCTGAGCCAGATTATGGAGGAAGAATAGACTTTCCACCCGAATTTAATGATATGAAGGATTATCAAATCTCCGGGTTACTGAAAGCTGGAGCCGACCCCAGAATGGGGAGAAAATTGCAGAGCTTATTCCTGAAATCAGGACTAGCTGATATTCAAACCGGTGTCTATGAAGGCAAATGGGAACAAAAACCCTCCCAGGAAGAAGTCGAGTCAGAATGGCAGGTACTTATGGAAGATTTGGCAGGATTTCTTTCCCCTGCCGAACTGAGTGCACTGAAAATAGCTGAGCTGGCAGCCTGGGAGAATGGATCCCGGTTAATTTACGTGCCCACCTTCTATTCCTGGGGCAAGGTTCCGGGATAACTAATAACCGCTAGCAAATTTCTGTTTTTCCATCTACCTGTTCTTGTTTACAGACCCGGACTGTCCCAAAAATCAACCCTCTACAGATTTGTCATTCCGCCTGTCCTGCGACCAAAGGAAGTACTGACACAGAGCGGAAGCATATCGAAGGGAGGAACTAGGAATTCATCAAGAGCTCAAATAACCAATCATCAAGTCCTGCAAATTCTGGTCACTTTTGAAGCCTGATCTCAGCATGGATCCTTCGCAAGCTCAGGATGACAAACGGGGGGGCATATATCTTGTCGAAGGGTTCAGGCTGACAA
>JAIORG010000251.1 GCA_021108255.1 Anaerolineales bacterium
GGCGTGCCTTTTTTTGTTATATTATTTTATCTGGCCGCCGTGCTGATTGCATCGTGACAGGTGCTCTTATTCTTACTACTGGAGGGAAAATGGATAATAAGGAATTAATAACACGGATAAAAGAAGATGATGTTAAATTTATATCACTGCAGTTTACTGATGTCACTGGATCGGTAAAAAGTGTGGATATCACACCGCAAAGACTTCCGGGAGCCCTGGAGGATGGAGTCTGGTTTGATGGTTCATCTGTAGAAGGGTTTGCCCGGGTTCAGGAAAGTGATATGCGATTGGTATTGGACCCAGATACATATGCGGTATTACCCTGGAATCCTAAGGATTTGCAGAGAGCCCGTGTGTTTTGTGATATCTATAAACCGGATGGAAAGCCTTTTGAGGGAGATCCCCGGGGTGCTCTGAAACAGATTCTATCTTTAATTGAAGAAAAGGGATGGGTATTTAATATTGGCGCGGAACCTGAATTCTTTTTATTCAAAAGGAATGGAGAAGAAGGTATGCATCCGGTTCCTTATGATGTGGGTGGGTATTTTGATTTTTCCGCCCGAGACCAGGCAACGCTGGTCCGGACAGAGCTAATGCACGCGCTGGATGCGATGGGATTGGAAGTTGAAATGGGACATCATGAGGTTGCCCGAGGACAACATGAGATTGATTTCCGATACGGGGAAGCGCTTAAAGCTGCTGACAATATAATCACCATGAAGTATACGGTTAAAGCGATCGCTGCCAAATATGATTTGATTGCTTCCTTTATGCCTAAACCGATATTTGGTGTGAATGGATCAGGGATGCATACACATCAGTCAATATTTAGCAAGAAAGGGGAAAATTTGTTTTATGATGCTGAGGATGAAAATTATCTCTCCAAGTTGGCGTATCAATTCCTCGCTGGGCAGCTGAAACATGCCCGGAGCATGTCCGCAATTCTTGCGCCGACTGCCAATTCTTATAAACGATTGGTCCCGGGGTATGAAGCACCGGTATATATCGGATGGGCTCAGATAAACCGCTCTGCTTTAATCCGGCTTCCACGTCATACTACTGGCCGGAGTAAATCAATCAGATTGGAATTAAGATGCCCGGATCCATCTGCCAACCCGTATCTGGCTATTGCGGCAATGCTGGCAGCTGGATTGGATGGAATCAACCAGGAATTACCCTGTCCTGCTCCTTTGAACAACCTGAATATCTGGGATCTAAGTGAGGAAGAACGGAAAGAAAAGGGAATTGCCTCCTTGCCGGGATCATTGGCCGAAGCCATGCATGAATTTGAAGGCAACGATGTGATAAAAGATGCCCTGGGTCCAACGATATGCGATGTTTTCAGTCGGGCAAAATGGGCAGAAGTAGATGAATACCGGACTAGAGTGACAGACTGGGAAATCAGCCGTTATCTGGAATTGGCTTAAACAAATAACCCCTGGATTTTGATTAAGGGGAAGCCTGGAAAAGTTAGTGAAGGGTCAATATGACTGTAGAGACAAAATACATAGAGATTCAGACCAGCGGCAATGGCGATATCCTGGATATCACTTCCGAGGTCCAGTCAAAAATCTCGGATTGTAATCTGGAAAATGGAATCGTCACAATCTTCACTCCTTCTGCAACCAGCGGATTAACAACACTGGAGTTTGAACCTGGCTGTGTAGAAGACCTGAATCGTGTGTTTAATGAGATCCTTCCACCAAACCGGGATTATGCCCATAATCAGCGGTGGGGGGATGGGAATGGGCACAGCCATGCCAGGGCGGCTCTCCTGAAACCGTCACTCACTGTCCCATTTATTGAAAATAAGTTGACTCTGGGAACTTGGCAGCAAATTGTCCTGGTTGATTTTGATACCAGGCATCGTCAAAGAAAGTTGGTTGTTCAAATCCTGGGGGAATAAACCAGAGGATAATCTATCAAAAAAGCCTGGAATTATTCTCCAGGCTTTTTTGATTCTAGTTAAGTTCAGAATGCAGGTTAAACTTCAACTGCTTCTTCCGAAGAGGATTCCAGCAACTTGTAATCTTGATAAGCCAGCCACATTGCTCCTATACCAACCAGGGTTACAAATACTCCAATCGCAAACCCTAAGAACGGAATAGCCCTGAGGAAAGTGTAAAGCAGCACACCGATAATCATAGGCCAGATTGGTTGATCCTCAAATTTGGGAGCTAACCAGCGGATGAGCAATTTCCCAACCATGTAAGCGACTACAATTTTACTGCCGTAAGACACCAGGAGTCCAAAGGCTGCCATGATCAAGGCCAGGCTCGAGAATCCAACTGTTAATGCGACCCTTGACAGTTCGCCCAGAGTGACAATTCCGAAAAATATCGCTACGGCAATGATTAATCCTGCGGCAATAAACGCTCCGAGATAAACAATCAGAACAGATACCAATCCCCATCCCAGGGAGGGCATTGATTCTCGCTCCGCTTTTTTGCTGACTTTTTTCAATAACGCAGGCATTTGCCAGATAATCAACCCACCGAGCAGCATTAAGGTGATAAAGACACGAATTTGTTTTATCAACCAGGAGAAAAACACAGCATTTGAGCTGACTCTGCCAACTTCGTCAATATCTGATTGAGGATCCAGGGCAGGATCATACTCGAACGTGATCCCTCCCGCCGGGGAAATTTCAATTGAATCAGACTGATCTACCGAACTTTTGTATTCTAAAGATCCCCCAATTTCTGCATCTTTTGAGATTCTGATCCCAGAAGGTATTACGGTTTCTACACCGGGGGCACTGGGGAAGAAATAAGCTTGCTGTACTTCACCTGGTCCGGAAACAGCCGCGATAACATCATTCCCTACAAAACCATCAATCTCCAGGGCGCCGACTCCTGCTCTGACGTCCCGACCAACATGACCGGAAAGCAGAGCCTGATAGGCCCCAATCAGAAGATCCTTTGCCACAATTGATCCGGGTTCAGCGGAGAGGTTAAATCCACCGTAATAAAGATTCCGGCCAATCTCTGTCTTAGATCCAAGCGTGAGTGTACCGGATCCAGCATAAACACTGCCGTCCACATTGCCATTTACAAGGACAGATTGAGCGCTTGTTACCAGGCTGCCGTGGACTGTGCCGTTTATTTTTACAACAGAACCGAAAGCAATTAAGTCGCCATTAACTGTGCCGTTGATTTCTACAGTATCTCCACCGATAAACAGGTCATCATCAATAATCTCATCCGCTTCAACTATGCCATCCTGGTCAAATTCAACTGCTTTTGCAGTTGCTGCAATCCCAAAACCCAGCGTTAATACCAGGAAAAGAGGGATCAAGATTATTAATACCTTTCGTTTTGAAGACATAACAACTCCTTATTATCTGATTAATATTATTCTAGGAAGAAAACTCTATCGGAAGTGTATACGTGAATAATTGAGATAAGTTGCACTCATTCGGGTCGAATGGCAGGGGTTTAATCAAATACAGCCCTTCTCTTTGAAGGGCTGTAAAGAACTGGAAATGCTGCAGGTCAAGTAGATTTAGCGGGAGATAGAATCTGGGTTGATATATTTCTCCCAATAACGTTTGATGCCGTCAGCAGACATACCAGAAGGGTTTGCTTTCTCGAACGCATCCAATGTGATCTCATTGACACCCAGCGTTATGGATCTATTTCGTGCCCACAGCCCAAATACCTCCCGAAGCTCATTTGCCGGAAGATCCAGGGGGATTGTTTTATTCATCCATTCTTCAGCCGCATCGAGTTCCTCTAATACTGCGTCCAGGTGCCAATTGACATCATCGTAAATACCAAAATGAGTCGGTGCAATTTTTGATATCCTTTCATTCTTTAATCGCTCGATGGATTTTCGCCATTTCGGAGGGTGAAATTCCGGCGGCGGCATGGGAACTCGCAAATGACGGGTACCCAGGTTGCTGATTCGAACGCCACCAACATCCCCGCTGAAACATATATCATCCACTAAATATGCCATGTGGTGATTGGCATGGCCGGGAGTATCCAAAGACCGGAAATTGTAAGGCCCAATGGAAATTTCATCTCCATCAGTAAGGGAAGTCAGTTGATCATTGGGAACGGGCAAAAAATCACCCCAGAGGATATCCATCTGATCCTGGTAGATCCGGGTCGCGCTGGCAATCAGCCGGGAAGGATCAAGCAGGTGAGGTGCACCCCTCTCGTGGACAAAGATATGAGCGCCGTGCCCGGCCAGCCAGCCTGCTGCCCCAGCGTGATCGAGGTGGATATGGGTGAGCAGAACATGGGTGATTTCCTGCAGGTCATACCCAAGATCATTCAGGTTTTTTTGCAGCTGCATTTGGGTTGACCCCGGACCGCTTTCTATCAGAATTATGCCATCCTGGTAAGGGATTAGATAACTGGCTATGGCATGTTGGCAATTTTGAAAATTAAGATCCAGGGTGATGATTTCAGGTGAGAAGGTCATGGTTTTTTTTCCAATAGAGGTTGTTGGTTTTTTATTCTAACATTTTTGCGGGTATTTCACGAATGGATTTTTATCAAATGGAACGCTAGATGCAAGCATTTAAGGTTCTGGGTTGCTTAAGATAGAGGGAGGAGGAAAGATGCTATTCTCATGATTTAAATTATATCGGCACTTATAATTACGATGGTGCTACCTTAACAAAAACCAAGTTCTAAAAAAAGTTAAGGTTGAGAACGCTATTAGTGGGTTGCTAGATCATTGTTGGTATGCTAGAATACGTCCACTCAACCAGATATAAGGCTTAGAGCATGTGGCACCCGCACAGGTGGGGGTTATTTAAGAAAAAAGTTTTATATTCCTGCTTGAGTGTTTTATATTTTGTATTCTTTATTGGGAGACCTCAATGGTGAAAAACGTCGATCCTCAAGCACAAAATGAAGGTATTAAAATACATCCTTCCCTACCTGTTGGTTCCCGGGAAGTGGATTTGTCCGAAAATGCGCTTGAGGTATTCAAACGACGTTACATCAGAAAAGGGGAAGATGGCGAGCCAATAGAATCCAAAGAGGAGACATTTTGGCGGGTCGCTTATAGCATTGCCACGATTGAGGAAAATTGGGGAGGAAATGTAGCAGATACCGCGGAATGCTTTTACCAATTGTTGGCAGAAAAGCGATTTCTTCCAAATTCCCCGACATTTACCGGAGCAGGAACCCCTTTAGGACAGCTGGCTGCATGTTTTGTGCTCCCGATCAGCGATGATATGGGGAAATGGAGTGATGGAATATTTCAGACTCTGCGGGATGCGGCATTGATTCAACAAACAGGGGGAGGTAATGGTTTTTCCTTTTCCCGACTACGACCAGCTAAAGCTCTAATTAAAGCTTCTTCTGGCCACGCAACTGGCCCAGTTGGTTTTCTGAAGGTTTATGATAAGGCATTTGGAGAAATTGCTCAGGGAGGAACGCGCCGGGGAGCAAATATGGCCGTTCTCCGGGTAGATCATCCAGATATTGAGAATTTCATCACCTGTAAAACCGATGAAACAGAGATCACCAACTTCAACATTTCAGTTGGTATCACAGATGCATTTATGGAAGCTGTACAAAATGATGATTGGTGGGAACTTCGGTTTCCAGATGTTAAGGATCCTGCCTACAGAAAATTTAGCGGAACCGTCGATAAAGCTGAGGCTGCAGGCATTCCTATAATCGTTTATAAAAAGATCCGCGCCCGGGAGCTGTTTGATAAGATAGTTTATCAATCGCACCATAATGGCGAGCCGGGTTTGTTATTCCTCGATCAAGCGAATCGCGAGAATCCAATTCCTCATCTTTATGAATTAGAAGCCACCAACCCCTGTGGAGAACAATTTCTTGGCCCATATGAAAATTGTTGTTTAGGATCAATAAATCTCAGCCAACATTATTTACCTGACGGAATGCCGGATTGGGAATCTCTGGAAAGCAGTGTTCAGACGGCAACCCGATTTTTGGACAATGTTGTAGACGCAAATGCCTACGTGCCCTCAGTGCCACGATTAAAAGAAGCAGCTTTCAGTGCAAGGCGAATTGGATTGGGTATTATGGGTCTGGCGGATTTAATGTACCGCGCAGGTGTTCGGTATGGTTCTGATGAGGGGCAGACATTTGCTGCCCAGGTAATGGAATTTGTTCGTTATCACTCAATGATTTCAAGTATTAAACTGGCAGAAGAAAGAAGTCCATTTCCAGCGATTAAAGGTAGCCGTTATGATCCTGATAATCTCACCTGGAAAGTTCCAGAATCTGTTGTAACGGAAAAAAATAAATGGAACCGTCCAAAACTGGACTGGCAGATTATCAATGACGGAATTAAAAAACATGGAATCCGGAATGCTGCCCAGACTACTGTAGCCCCAACCGGGACTATAGCTACTGTTTCCGGATGTGAGGGATATGGATGTGAGCCAGTGTTTGCTCTGGCTTATACCCGTCACGTTGTTGAAAGTGATGGAGAATTGGACTTGATTTACACCAGTCCTTTGTTTGAGCAGGCATTGGAGGAATTGAATTTATCCCCGGAACTGAAAGAAGAAATAATCAACTCAACCATTGAAAGCGGAACCTGCCAGGATATAAGCTCGCTTCCTGAGAAAATTCGGAATACGTTTGTAGTTTCGAGTGATATCTCTGCAGAGGAGCATGTCCGGGTTCAGGCAGCATTACAAGCGTTTGTTGACAACAGCATCTCCAAGACAATCAATTTCCCATCCTCTGCAGGGCCAGAGGATGTTGCTCAAGCATATAAATCGGCCTGGGAATTAGGTTGTAAAGGGATAACTGTCTATGTAACTGGATCCAGGGACAAAGTGGTTCTGGAAACAAAATCATCAGTTGCTGAACCTGAACTGCTTGATGCCCAGGTACAAATCCAGAAATGGCAGGCTACCAAGAAACCCCGACCCCGGCATCTCGAAGGGTACACCTACAGCATTCAAACGCCATTAGGAAAGACTTTTGTTACTATCAATGAGAATGGCGATCAGCAGCCCTTTGAGGTGTTTATCAATACAGCGAAAGCTGGATCGGATACTGCTGCTGTTTCTGAAGCTATCGGGCGTTCATTGTCCTACATCTTGCGCATGTCCTCTCCTATCCCACCCCGGCAAAGGCTGGAGGAGATGTTCCATCAGTATGCCGGAATTGGAGGCAGACGCCCGTTAGGATTTGGACCAAACCGGGTCAGGTCACTGCCAGACGGTATTGCCCAGGCTTTACAGGAATACCTGGAAAAACCCGGATTGGAATTCCAGGAAGACAGTTTAGAAGGGATCGAAGTGGAGATAAACCAACCTGAAAGTTGGATGGAAGTTGGGGATTTATGCCCGGAATGCGGCCAGGCAGCGCTGGTTAACGAAGAGGGCTGCCGAAAGTGTTACTCCTGTGGATACAGTGAGTGCTGATTTGAGCGATAATTGATCAGCAGAAAGAGATTTCCTTGCTAATCCAATTTAACCGTTAAGACAAGAGGGCGGCAGATTATGACCACCCCGACTATCGAATTAATCCATCACCAT
>JAIORG010000061.1 GCA_021108255.1 Anaerolineales bacterium
AGAAAGGTTCAAAAGCGCTGACAAACAAAAAAGCGGGTACCGCCATCAATGGTTGGGGAAGACTGGTGAAAACACCCCATAAGGCAGCTTTCCAAACTTTTGTGCCCCGGGGCACAAGTACCAGGCTGACAGCCAATCCCTCAGGGATGTTATGAATGGCAATTGCCGCGGTAATGAACAAACCAAGTTTTCCGCCGCCGCCAAACGAGACCCCCACCCCGATTCCTTCCGCAAAGGAATGAGCTGTCATAATACCCAGGATAAGGAGAGCTTTCTGGGCGTCCGCACCTTCCAGGTCACCCAGATCTACTTTTCCACGGCGGCTGATCAGCCAATCAGCGGCTACAATTAACCCTAAACCCAACAAGATCCCAAGGAAAGTCCGGTAGGGTTCCAGGTGAACCCCTTCCTGAACCAGGTTATGGCTGGCTCCCAGCATTAGGCCGGCAGCGCCAGCATGGAAAATGCTCAACCACCAGCGGTTGATATTCTTAATGAATAAAAAGGGCATTGCGCCCAGACCGGTGACCACTGCGGTCAGTCCAGAAGCCAACAAGATAGTCCAGACATTAATTTCCATAAATCCTGCTTCTTTGAACTTTTATCGTCAAAAAGGCTATGGTGTATTCACTTTTGGATAATTTGGAATTACAAAAAATTATAACACCCTCAATCCTGGCAAATAATTGGAATTACAATTTTCTTCCTCTATTGACATTTGTCCAGTAGAGGATTAAACTTTGGATAACAAGGATCAGCAATAAATCGAGGATTTCATGTCAGAGGAAAGAGAATTGGGCAAGGGAAGGAAACGGCGGCATCACGGGGTGATGGGTTTTTTGCGCCCAGTTTTGTTATTTTTGTTGTCCCAGGAAAATACTCACGGGTATTCTTTACTTGATGGATTAACAAAGTTTGGATTCAATTCCAAACAGGTTGATCCCAGCCTGGTGTATCGAACTCTTCGCGACATGGAAGAATCCGGCTGGATCACTTCCCACATAGGCAAAGAAAGCCGGGGGCCGCAGCGTCGAGTTTATCGCCTGCTGCCTGAGGGCAAAAACTACCTGGCTGAGTTAATCGGCGGTTTGCGCATTAGACGGGACGAAATAAACAACCTGCTGAAAATCTACGACCAGGAATTAGAATGAAAACAAACGGGTCCTAACAGCATTAGGCAATGAGAGAACACGAATCATGAAGGAGCATATTATCTCCCCTGGCAGAAAGGTGAAATGTTCAATCAGCACTCTGCTTGGACATTTCCCCCCTTTTGTGATTTCAGAGGTATTTAGAAATTGGGGTAAGGAAATCTGATGAACTACATATTTGGGCCAGTTCCTACTCGACGACTGGGGCAATCATTGGGAATTGATCCTGTGCCGTTAAAGACCTGCAATTGGAACTGCGTATACTGCCAGTTGGGTCGCTCTATACCAATGGTAAATAAACGCAAGGAATATTACCCGGCAGATGAAATTTTAGCTGAAGCAAAAAATGCACTCTTATCTCACCAGCCAGGCGAGATCGACTGGGTCACATTTGTCGGTTCTGGAGAGACAACGCTGCATGCCAGCCTTGGATGGCTTCTCCGAGAGGTAAAGAAGATAACCGGGTTACCGGTAGCAGTGATTACCAATGGGTCTTTGCTGTACTTGCCGGAAGTACGCCGTGAATTGTTAGCTGCTGATGCGGTGCTTCCCTCTCTGGACGCAGGAACCCCTGAACTTTATCAGCACATCAACCGCCCCTACCCAGGGCTTTCTTTCGAGAGTTTTTTGGATGGGTTAATTTCCTTTAGTGAGGAATACCAAGGAAACTTATGGGTTGAGGTCATGTTAGTGAAGGATTTAAACGATACTGAGGATCAGCTTAACAAGATAGCTTCTGCGCTGCAACGAATAAAACCGGATGAAATACATATTATGCAGCCAACCCGGCCGCCGGTAGAAACCTGGGTAAAGCCACCCAGCGATGACGGTTTAAGGCGTGCTTTAGATATATTAGGTGATACAGCCCGGGTTATTCATCCTGCAAGCGGATCCTATGATCTTGGCGAAGCTAAATCAATAGTAGAAGCGGTTGTGGGAATTGTCACTCGACATCCTATGCGTGAGAAAGAATTGGTGGAGACATTAAAAAATTTGACAACAAGAGATGTGACGGAAACTTTATCTACTCTGGCAGAGAGTGACAAACTGCAAGTCGTGGAGCGGAACGGAATTCGTTATTGGAGTGCTTCACCTTCTTATTATCCTGAAGATAAGCACAACCAATAAAAAGAAAGAAAAATAGACAGCAAAGCAGCTCAGGTTTAAGAAAATGCTGATGGATGAGAAAGAAAGCTAAAATTTAGTGGAAAAGAACAACTTTATTGGAGAGGTTTTATAAATGAATAGAATATCAACCCAACAAGATTGGTTTGACCGGCTGCTGCCAGAAGGGCTGCCAATTCCCAGTTTAACATTGTTGAGCGGGCCCGGGGGTTCTGGAAAACCTCTGATTGGCAATGTGATCACCGCTTCCTGGCTGCGGCAAGGCGGCAGCGTAGTTTTTATGTCCTTGCAATATCCCGATCATAGTTTTATTGTGGCTGGTTTAAAAAAGGTTAGTCAATTGGACTTGGATGATTACCAGGATCGTATTGCTTTTATCGAATTAGATCCCACTTTAGAGGGTTTGACCCCGGCAGTGGAGAATCGGTTTAAAGCTAATGTTGTTAAGCCTGACGTTTGGGATGCCGCCATAGAACAAGCTTACCAAATGGTTCCGGATCAAGGTCCCGGCGTTTTGGTCTTTGCTTCAGCATTAAACTTGTTGCTGTTCTCTCCCACATACAAAAAAGGGATCCTTGAGAAGATGAAAACTGCCGCCCGGGGAGACCAAAAACGGACATACCTCTTCTCTGCAAGCACTACCGCAAAAGCTGAGGAAATTGCAGAGCTGGAAGCTGCTGCCAACAATCTAATTATGACTCGCAGCACCAAATCACCCTTCCGGCTCTATATGCAAATTGAACGTATTGAAGGAGAAAATTTTGTTTCCGAAGAAATCGAAGTGCCTTTCTCCTCCAATGTATTAATGGATGTAAAAGAAGTGGCCGATCACAGTCGCAAACGAGTTATTCCACAGGTGTCGGAATTATAACTAATAGAATTAATGGAGTAAAAAAATGTGCCAAATCACTGTTTACCTGGATGACGAAAAAATTATGGAGAATGTAATGTTGGTGGAGCCAACTCCCGAAGGAGTGCGGTTGGCGGCAATGTTTGAACAGCCCCGCGAGATCAAAGCCACAATCCAGAAAATTGACTTGATAAAAAACACACTTATCTTGGAGAATATGGGAAGGGAGGAATAAAAAGATGAATGAGAAGGATAAACTCAGGATATTGATTCCTCACTGGATTGCTCACAACAGGGAACACGCGAATGAATTTCGCGACTGGGCAACGCAGGACGCTGAGACATCTGCAGATATCCTTGCCGCTGCTGACGCTATAGTTCTTGCCAACGAGTCATTATTATCTGCTTTAGAGAAATTGGGAGGTGCGCTTCCCTATCCCCATCTGGACAACAAAGCAGCTAGAGATAATGCTTCTTAAAGAATAATTTGGACTGTAAAGATGGCAAATACCGAATATCCGCTGTGGAAATTGTTATTGTTGACCGCAGATTCAGAAGAAACAGTAAAACTCTCTTGTCAAGAATGTTTTACCCTGCTGGATTACGATGCTGGTTTATTAACTAGCGGGGGCAACCTGGAGAGTCTTCTGGCAGTCATCAAACATCACTTATCAATTTGTTCAAGCTGTCAGGCAGAATTAAGTTCATGGCTGGATGAGCTCAACGGGGATGCAAAACCCCTTAATTAATCCTTTCTATTTTAAGGAGAGATTACAAACTATGGAAACAGCAAAAGTGGAAATTAATCTAACGATAAATAATATTCCCAGAAAATTATTAGTGGGAGTTGAGGATAGTTTATTAACTGTGCTGAGGCATTATTCCTATTTCAGCGTGAAATCCGGTTGTGATGATGGAAGCTGCGGCGTTTGCACAGTCCTGCAGGATGGAAAACCGATCCTCAGTTGTAAAATTAAAGCAGTTGACGCCAATGGGACGGAGATAACCACACTTGAAGGTCTTAAACAAAACGCTGAAATACATCCTATTCAGCAAGCCTTTATAGATTCAAGTGCCATTCAGTGCGGATATTGTACTCCTGCGCGGATTCTCTCGGCAAAAGCACTGCTAGATGAGCATCCAAACCCGACAGATGACGAGATACGGAAAGCCATGAACCATGTGCTCTGCCGCTGTACAGGTTATGTACGGGTAGTGGATGCGGTTCATCGTTCGGCGGCAGTTTTACGAGGGGATAAGGTCGAATCATTCGTCCCCTTTGAATTAAGACTGCCCGAGCATGATGAAATTATCAAACTTCCGGAAGTTTTCTATCGGCGCGATGGAAGCAGGAAACCATTGCCACCTATCGTTTTTACACCAGATTCAATGGAGAAAACCCAAGTTATTGGAAAACCTGAAATTAAAGTAGATGCTAAAAAATTAGCCTTGGGACGGCCGGTTTTCACTGACGATCTTCATTTGGATGGCATGCTCTACGGCAGCTTGTTAACCAGTCCTCATGCACACGCTCGAATTCGCAACATTGACACCAGTAAAGCACGAGCTTTCCCCGGAGTCCACTCTGTCCTAACCCATAAAGATATTTCTCGCATTAAATATGCTTCAGGCGGACAGAGTTACCCCCAGCCGTTACCCTATGATCAAGTCAGCCTGGATAATAAAGTACGTCATGTGGGGGATCGGGTAGCAATCGTTGCCGCTGAAACTCCTGAAATAGCCCAACATGCTCTGGATTTAATTAAGGTTGATTATGAAATTCTACCCGTTGTTGTAGACCCGGAAATAGCTATGAAGGATGGTGCGCCTGTTATTCACGATGAGGCAGATACAGAAGGGATATACAATGCTCAACGAAATATCGTACACCACATCGAAGCCGAGGTGGGAGATTTAGAGACCTCTTTCACAGAAGCCGATCATATATTTGAGGGGAGTTACCGAACTCCAAAGCAGCAGCAAGTTCATTTGGAACCACATGTTTGTATTACATATTGGGACGAGGATGACAGGCTGATCATCCGGACCAGCACACAGGTCCCGTTTCATATCCGCCGAATGGTTGCGCCATTAATCGGTTTGCCTGTGAAAAAAATCCGGGTAATAAAGCCGCGTATCGGCGGTGGATTCGGCAATAAACAAGAATTGATATTGGAAGATCTATGTGCCCTTCTCACCCTGGAAACAAACCGTCCAGTGCGGATGGAATATACTCGCACCCAGGAATTTACCAGTTCACGCAGCCGCCACGCAAATATTATTAACTACAAACTCGGAGTCAAAGAAAACAAGATAACCGCTGCGAGCTTGTATTTAATCGGTGATACAGGCGCATACGGCGCCCACGCCTTAACTGTAAATATGGTAGGTGGATTTAAAGGGTTGACTCTTTACAATCCACCCAATTCCAAATTTGTCAGCGATGTTGCCTACACTAATACTCCACCTGCGGGTGCTTTTCGGGGCTATGGAGCCATGCAGTGTCAATTTGGCATTGAAGTGTTAATGGAGGAGATAGCAGAGAAATTAGGATTGGATGTGGTTAAGTTCAAGCGTGACAATTGGCTTAAGGTTGGCGAAACAATGCACCTTTCCAAAGCGCTTGGAGAAGGTCGGGAAGGAAAAGAACAAATCCTGTATACAAGCGCACTGGACCAATGTGTAGATATTGGTCTGCAGGCCACCGACTTTTATACAAAACGCAAAGAACACAACAATCAAAACGACCGGTACCGCAAGGGGATTGGTATGGCAGTTGTGATGCATGGCAGCGGTATCGCTGACCTGGATATGGCCGCAGCAACCTTGAAGATGAATGATGATGGTTCCTTTAATCTACTGATGGGTGCAACTGACCTGGGAACTGGTTCAGACACTATCCTGGCACAAATCGCCGCTGAAGTGTTGAAAATCCCGTTAGATGACCTAATTGTTTACTCTTCAGATACTGATTTCACACCATTTGACAAGGGAGCTTATGCCAGCAGTACTACCTATATAAGCGGAGGTGCAGTTCAAAAAGCGGCGTTGAAAGTTAAAGAACAAATTTTAGATCATGCAGCACTAATGTTTGATTATCCAAATTCAAAGGAACTTAAACTTGAAAATCGGCAGGTAAGATCCCCGGATGGACGGATTTTTTCTTTTGCTGAAATAGCCTTAAGCAGTTTGCACCAACAAGATCAGCATCAAATCATTGCCACAGAATCTCATAAGAGTCCTCTCAGTCCACCGCCAACCGCTGCTCAATTCGCCGAGATAGTTGTAGATACAAAAACCGGGAAAATCAGCGTAGATCGATTATTGATGGTTGTGGATTGTGGTCGAGTAATTAATCCTGCCACAGCGACTGGTCAAGTGGAAGGAGGAATGGCTCAAGCTTTAGGTTTTACGCTGGACGAAGAGATGCTCTTTGACCAAGAGGGTCAACCTCTCAATCCAAATTTAAGACAATATAAAATTCCTCGCGCTGCCGAGATGCCAGCAATGGATGTGGTCTTTGTCCAAACCGACGAGCCAAGCGGTCCTTATGGGGCCAAATCGGTCTCTGAAATTTCAATCGATGGGGTTGCGCCAGCCATCGCCAGCGCAGTTCATGATGCAATCGGTATCTGGATAAGAGAACTTCCTTATAAACCAGACCGTGTTAAGCTGGCAATAGAACAAAACAAACAGGAGTGAACATGTCCGCATCGGTTTGTGTGGACTAAAAAACTGTAACCAGCCGCCACAAGCTAGCATAACCTGGTTAAACTTGTTTTAAGAAATACATTAAGGAATAAATGCAGAACATAGAAAACACCAATATGGACATCACTCCGTTAGAACAACGACGAAACTTTATCGGCGGATTATGGCATGGGGCGTTTTTAGCCCTTGGTGTCTCGCTGACTCAACCGACTACAGTGATATCTGCTTTTGTAGCTGACCTGACTGGATCGACCATCTGGGTAGGTGGGCTTTCCACTGTGCTGATGGTAGCAGCTGCCCTACCCCAGCTTTTTGTAGCCCGCTGGATCGAGCATCGCCCACGCAAGATGCCTTATCTACTTACCGCCATTTATTTGAGAGTCGGCAGTTGGGGAA
>JAIORG010000242.1 GCA_021108255.1 Anaerolineales bacterium
AAACAGCTGTATCAATATCAAGCACAGTACCTAATGTGCCGGGCGAAAAGCTGACTGTCCCAGTTTGAGGTACTGCAGGAGAGGGCGGTTTGTCATACCGGGATGCAATTTCATCTACTAAATAAGTTCTCAGGCGGTCTTCCGAGTAATTAGCCCGTAAAGGAATTGAAACTCTGGATATTTGACGTCCCCAGAGATAATCCCAAAATCCTATCCAAAATGAGTGTTTAGTGCGTTCCAGGTCGGCTGCAGCAAGCATGCTTTCCAGATCCAATTCAAATCCACAAATTGATGGGGAGAACAGGATTGTTTGATCATCATAATGAAGTTCTACCGGCAGGGTATAAACTTCTAATAATCGCTGAGCAGCTTCCTGTCGGTTAAGTCCGCCAACCGGAACCTCGGCTATATTCATACTGCTGGGATAAGTTGTCCGCAGTCTGCTGAAACGGACAAACTGCAGAGTCGCAAAGATCACAGCGGCAATGATAAAAAACACTGACAGCCAGCTTAATGCTGAAAAAGAAGGACGTCTTTTCAAACCGATTCTCCTCTTAAGGAAAGATTACTACAGGGGAAAGTTTATCACAGGAAACCCAGGTTGCCAATTAAATCGAAAAACTATCCATACTGTTGAAAGGAGAGATTATGGGATGCAAAAATCTCACCAGGATTCAATTTACAATCCAGTTTTCCATTACCTCAAGGTGTTCTTTTGCTTGGATATCTAAGCCTCAGGAAGTTCGATAACGCAGTTGTCTTTCCCAAAATCCCCTAGTATGTACTCATCTGCTTCCCATTCGTTATACCATTTTTCATTGTTCAACAGGTAGCGGAATTCGTGGTTTTTTCCTGGTTCTAATTCAACTGTGATCTTAAAATCACCATTCTTTAGAGACTCCATCGGAGTATTTGTAAGACTCCAATCATTGAAGTCTCCTACCAGGTGTGAGGTAGAGATGTCATATTCAGGTTGTTCATGTTTCGCCAGACGAAATGTCACCTTATAAATATTCCGGCTTTTCACATATTGTTTTTTAACCATTTTAATCCCTTGTATATGACATTCGTCCAAATTTCACGTTAATTTTATCATAAGTCTATATATAATGGAAAAGAGGTGTTAGTTTATTTTCTCCAACCAGAAAAAAGAAAAATCTTTCATTTGAAGAATATTGGTTCCTTGAGAGTGAGAGCTGACATATTGCGCACAATTGAATTATTTTTGACCCTGTAAAAACGGGAAATATGCTCTATAGTAAGAATAGATTCGTTAGATAATTGATTTCATCTAGGATTGCCAGGAAGGTAATGATGTTAAGGATTTTCTTGTCATATTTGGCCCAGGCAGTTTGGGCGAGGAATATTGTTCAGAATTGGGGATTTGCGAGAAAAATGTCGGCCCGCTTTGTCGCTGGCGAAACCCTCGACGAGGCGATTGTTGTCATTCAAGTATTGAATAAGAAGGGGATAAATGCAACCCTGGATCATTTAGGAGAAAACGTTTGCACAGAAGAGGATGCCCGCCAATCCACTGATGAAATTATAACAATTATTGACAGGCTGAAACAAGTAGGGGTTGCCTCAGGCGTTTCTATTAAACTAAGCCAGATCGGACTGGTTGTCGATTCGGCCCTTTGCGAGGAAAACCTGCTGAAAATTCTGGAGCGTGCGAAAAATAAAGACATTTTTATCCGGGTTGATATGGAGGACTCTTCATTAACAGAAGAGACCCTGAATTTATTCACCAGGACGAGAAACCAGGGCTATCATTCTATTGTTGGGATCGCAATCCAGTCTTATCTCTTTCGGACTGAAGACGATGTCCGTAAACTGCTGGAAACCGGCAGCAAGATCCGTATTTGTAAGGGAGCATATAAAGAACCTCCCGAAATTGCCTTTCCAAAGAAAAGAGATGTTGATAAGAATTTCGATAAAATCACTAAGCTCCTTCTGGACAGATCCCTGTTGGAAGAGTCGAGAATTAGCTCTGATGGTTCTTTCCCTCCTATCCCGGCGATCGGGACTCATGATCAAGAAAGAATTAATTATGCCCTGGAATATGCGAGATCAATCAATTTACCGTTGCAAGGTTTAGAGATTCAAATGCTGCACGGGATCCGGTCAAATTTGCAGGATCAGTTGGTAAAAGAGGGTTGTCCTGTCCGTGTTTATGTTCCTTATGGAAGCGAATGGTATCCCTATTTTGTCCGCCGCCTGGCGGAACGTCCCGCAAATTTGTGGTTTTTCCTGTCAAATCTTTTCCGGTCATAGGTCAGTCAGTAAGAGGAGTATAAAAAGGGGGAGGCAATAATTAAGAAATCAACCTCTGGACTTGAAAGGTAGTTATAATCTAAGGTATATGATTGAAGTCCAGAGATTGAATCTCCTGAAACATGTCCGTCCCATCCATCTGGTGACGACCGTCGCTCTCTATCTGCTTGGAATAGGGTTTGCCCGCTACCTGGGGCAGAGCATTGACTATTCTTTGTTCCTGCTGGGGTTAGCCTGGCTGCTTCTCCTCCAGCTGGGATATTATTTTCTGGGCGATCATTTTAAAACACCATTTGACGCGGGATTGTATAAACGGCTGCCTTTTAGATCGGAGGATAAACCAGCTGAACCAGCTCAATCCGGAGAAACCCTGCTCTATATTTCGGTCTCGTGTTTTGCCGGAGCGGTTGTCATAAGTGTTCTGCTTATATTACAGGGGGCTGTCAGCATCTCAACAGCAGTTTTGATGGGATTGTTTTTTGCAGGATTTTTTCTACTGGTGGTGCCAGGTCTTTCTCTTGATCTGTCGGGTGTAGGAGAAATTATTACTTCATTTACCCTGGTTATTATTCCTCCGGCATTGGCATTTTTCCTCCAGTTTGGCTCATTTCACCGGTTTTTAGCACTTGGTATATTTCCTCTTTTTCCGCTGCACCTGGCGCTGATCCTCTTGTTGCGATTGCCAGGATATAGTCATGACTTAAGGGAAAACAGAAAAAACCTTCTGGTCAGGGTCGGATGGATCCAGGGTATTTTTCTCCATAACCTGATGATCTTCAGCGGGTTCTTGTTGTTCGGTGTGGCAATATTGTTTGGATTTCCAACCCGTATTGTAGGGTATGTTTTCCTGGTTCTTCCCGCGGCACTTTATCTGGTATGGTACTTGTCTCAACTGGAGGATGGAGCTCCGGTTCTCTGGCCGATAATTACCCTTCTGTCCCTGGTAACGTTTTTCCTGCCGGTTTATTTATTAGCCTATTCTTCCTGGATGCGGTAAACCAGGAAATTGCCTGAGGCCTTATGCCTGAATTCCTTTCTTTAGTCACCCCTGATAAAGCCCTGGATCTCTTGTTTAACGCAATTAATCCTGAAGTAAAATCAGAGATTATTCAAACCGAAAAGGCTTCAGGTAAAGTTACAGCTGAAGATATTCTCTCCCTCCAAAATTTACCAGATTTTAAACGATCAACCGTGGATGGTTATGCGGTTCTGGCAAAGGAAACCCATGGTGCGGGAGAGAGCCTTCCGGCTTACCTCACCATAAAAGATGAGGTCCCTATGGGGGATGAACCAGAATTTTCTCTTGCCAGCCAGGAATGTGCCTTAATCCATACCGGTGGTATGCTGCCGAAGGACGCAGACGCGGTTATTATGATTGAGGACACCCAAATTCTTGAATCAGGGGAAATCGAAGTGTTCAGGGCGGTCGCGAAAGGAGAAAACGTGATTGAAGTTGGGGAGGATGTCTCTGCCGGGGAAACAATTATCCCCAAAGGAACCCGGCTCAGGCCGGCAGAAATTGGCGGGTTAATGGCTTTAGGAATCACGTCTATAAGAACCGCGATACCGCCAGTTATTGGTATCCTGTCAAGCGGTGATGAAATAATTCCTCCCTCACAAAAAACAAAACCTGGAGAAGTGAGAGATATCAACTCCTATACCCTGGCGGCATTAATCGAGGATTTAGGGGGAGAAGTAACCCATTATGGTATTATTGCTGATAGTCGTGATGAGATGCTGAAAGCTTTGAAAAAAGCCCATCAAGAATGTGATCATTTGATTGTCACAGCCGGTTCATCTGCCAGTACCAGGGACCTGACAGCAGAAATTATGAACATCCTTGGTGATCCGGGGGTTCTTGTCCATGGAATCAGCATTAAACCGGGGAAACCAACAATATTTGCGGTATCCGGCGGGAAAATAATGATTGGGCTTCCTGGTAACCCGGTCAGCGCTCTGGTGATTGCGACAATATTAGTTTCACCGATTATCGAGGCGTATTTAGGAGTAAAAAGTTCCAGGCCTGAGCCGGCACTGTTTGCTGAGTTGACGGTGAATATCTCCTCTCAAGCCGGGAGGGAAGACTGGATTCCGGTTCGAGTAATCAAAACGCCAGAAGGCAGCTTTCTCGCTGAACCTGTTTTTGGCAGAAGTAATTTAATTTTTATCCTGGCCAGATCAGATGGTTTAATAAAAATACCTGCATCTGCAACCGGGCTCGAAGCTGGATCATTGGTAACAGTTCGTTTGATATAAGGAAGAGAATCGATCATGAATTCAATCCTGACTTTACCGGCTTTGTTCTATATCTGCATCGCGATTTATTCCTTCAGCCTGATAATTAACGCATTACGTAAGCTCCGTGTTTATAAACAGGCAGATTATTTGTTGGTGATTTTGCATGGATTATTTTTACTGATAACGCTGTTGTTATTTGGTACTGAGCTTTCCTGGTGGAAATTCCTGGACCAGGGGATCCGGCTGCATCTGCCGTGGTACGGTATGCTGATGTTCAGCGGTGTGTTTTACGCCTTAACGCTTGCGGTATTTAAAACAGAGAACCCCGGTTGGATTTGGTTTGTTGGGAGTATTCTAATCGTTGTTATAGCTGCTTTAGCGGATGCGCGGTCCTTATTCCCGGGAGACTTAATTTGGGGAAGCCGGGGAGAGGGTTATTCATACTCGACTTTATCAATTGTAATCCTGGCTTTGGGATGGGGAATTTTAGTCATTCTATCCAGTATCCACCTGCTGAAGGAATATCGGGTTACTGAGAAAGCTGTGGTGAAGCAACGGGCCATTTATTGGACTGCAGCCTTGATTCTCTACCTGGGCAGCTCGGTTCTTTATCGTCTGGATCACTACCTGCTGGGGAGCTTGCTGCTGCTCTTTACCATAATAATATTAAATTTCCTGGTACTCACATATCGACTGCCAGACCTTAAATTGCTGACTTTTAAGGCAGCTGGTTTTTCGCTGACCGGGATTGTAATTATCCTGTTGTATGCCTTGGGATTCCTGATTCTGGAGAAGTATTTCCTTGGTTTTTCCTGGTATAAGCCAGTGTATAATGGCGCATTCTTTTTCCTGATAGCCCTGATATTCTTTTTCCCGGTTCACCGCCTGGTCCAGGCGATTCTCCAGAAACTGACTACCAAAGAGAGAAGCCGGAACCAGGAAATCCGCAGTTATAGCAAAACGTTAAGCAGTATTCTCGATATTGATTTGCTTTCCAAAGTTACTATTGAATTGATTTGTGAAACCCTGGAAGTAAACAAGGGTACATTGTTCCTCGTGGATCGAATTGAACCGGAGAAAGACCCGCCTAATTGGCGCTTAAGAGCGGTCCAGGGAACAACGGTTACGCTGCCGGATCTCGATTTTCTTCCTGCAAGCAGCCCGATAACCAAAGTTCTCGCGGAAGAAAAGCGTCCACTCACACAGTCGGAGCTGGAATTTATCCCGAAGTTTCAAACCGTTCCCGAAAATATTGTAGCCTGGATCAATGCGCTGGAAGTAGAGGCGTTGGTGCCGATCCATACCGAGGATGAATGGATTGGTTTGTTTGCTTTATCCCAAAAACGATCCGGCGCATCATTCTCGGATGACGAAATTGAACTGCTTTCCTCTTTAGCTGATCAGACCTCTGTTGCTCTTCAGAATGCCAGGCTGGTTGAAAGTTTGACAAAAATCGATAGCCAGCTCCGGAGGGTTAAAGCATCTAAGAATACCGCCCTGGATAAAATTGAACGGATTAAAAAATCTGCCTCAGACATAATCAGTATCAAAGCCCACGAATTACGATCACCGCTGACAGTGGTCAGCGGATATTCTCAGCTGTTGGCAAATGATACTGAGCTCATGAAAGATGAATATTATGCTGAATTGATTAAAGGAATTCTCTCTGGGTCTGACCGGCTGCAGAATATTATTGAAAATATGATCTCTACAGCGAGTATTACACCGAGCAATCTTAAGATTGGCACTCGGCCGCTCTCTCTTTATACAATCGTAGACAATATTTGCAGGGATCTGCAGGGGCAAGTTCAAGCGAGGAAAATCACTCTTTCCCATGATAACCTGGGTGAAATTCCTGCTGTCTATGGCGATAGTGAGGCTTTAAAGAAAGTTTTTGAGATCCTGATTAATTATGCAATGACCCATACTCCGAGTGGAGGAAAAATTACCATAACTGGCAGGTTTATTCCGCCCAGATCGGATATTCTCAAATGGGAAGGGGCTGAAATCATTGTCTGTGATACTGGAATAGGCATTGACTCAGAAGCGAAAGACCGCTTTTTCCAGGAGCACAGGAATCCTTTTGTTGCTGATTTTTCACTGCTGGATGAAATTGCAGATGGCGAGGAGCGCCCGGGAGAACAGTTGGCGATTGCCAGAAGCATTATTGAAGCGCATAATGGGCGGGTGTGGGTTGAACGGATGGAAAAAGACACGGAGCACCTGCCAGGAAGCGAATTTCATGTAGTGCTTCCCCTCGAGCAGCAGTCTAATATCACCCAGCCCGACCGGGGCTAGGCAATTTCCTGGAACCCGGCGATAGCCATCAGCATGCCCGAGAGGAATAACCCCGATACTCTCCTTTTTTGTTGTGATATTTTGACACCCATATCAGTTGGTTTTCACCATAACCATGATTGGGGTTTCAGTGGTTTAACGAATGATTCTTGCCTTGTTTTGAAAGGAATTTAGATCCATTTCCACCCAGGTGGCGCAGAATTGATTAGTTTTCTTAAAGGTGTATTCCCTGAGGGAATAAGTTTCGGTTTACAGGCCTTTTCTACTCGAAATTGCGAAGTGAGGCAGAGGGAAAATAGGTGGCAGGATTGCCCTTGACAAAGTAGAACATATGTTCTATACTGGGGGTGCAATATCAGAACAGGACT
>JAIORG010000131.1 GCA_021108255.1 Anaerolineales bacterium
GTTATTCTTATCAGGATTAAGGCAAGGAAAATAAAATAAGAACCCGGTCCTTTCCAAAGGACCGGGTTCTTTTACTATTGATGGGGAAATCGAGCTGGCGGCATTCACAGATTAATTCTTGGAGGAAGCGTGATCCTTAAGCTGTTTTTGGGTGAAGTTATCTGAGATAATTTTGCCTATACGGTAACTCAGAGGATCGCGCTTCCTATTGCGTTATTCTTATTAATTCTTGGAGGAAGCGTGATCCTTAAGCTTTTTTTGGGTCAAGTTACCTGGAATAATTTTGCCTATACGGTAACTCAGAGGATCACGCTTCCTAATGTAAATTAAAAGATCAGCTGGACCAAGACTCCCATCAAGACCCCGATGCCCGTTCCTGCCAGGATATCTGAATAATAGTGTACACCCAGTCCTACCCTGGAAAGACCCACCAGTATGGCCCAAATCAGCATGCCCGCGCCGATCCAAGCATATCCGGACAGGAGCATGATTGTGGTTAACATAATCACCCGGGTGGCATGTCCGGACGGGAATGAATGCGGGTCCGAGCTGCGGTAGATCTGCCCCCATTCACCTTCAGGTCGGGGGCGTTTAATTGAAAACTTCAAGATGAGAACAGTTACAGCCGTAAAAACTATTCCAATAAATAGTAACTGGATATTTGGCCTCCACGACCGGGGACCTATTGCCCACAATAGTGCCAGACCGGCACCCAGGAACCAGGAATCACCGGAATGTGCCAATAAAGAAGCCGTTCTTTTAAGTACGAGCTGATTATCCGGGATCCGGATCTGCTGTGAAAGTTCTGCATCTTTGAGTAGAAAATTACTGAAGGTCATGGTGTTTTATCAGGATAGTTCTTTGCGGGCTAATTCCAGCTGGTGAGGTTTATCTATATCCATTCCAATTTCGGGATACGGGCATATTAATCCCTGGCCGGTGATACCAAGTCGGTGAGTTACTTTTTTAACAACCTCGGTAAATGTTAGTCTGCGCAAAAGTAGCAAAAGCAGGATATCAAAACCAATTAACCCTGCCTGGCGTAGATAACTTTTTCGGGCGTCAAACAATTTCCCCCAAAAGTCTTTATTGGCTGTATAAAGATCGAACCCGATAATGGATAGATCTCCACCACAGACATTCATGTCCTTGAGTTTTACATAGGATCTGGCAGAATCCGGAAAACGTTTTTCCATTTGTTGTTGGTCGATAACACAATAATGAAGATCCTCATCGGACTCCTGAGCAGTGTTGATAACCCAATTAACACTTTCAGGTGTGATCATGGGGATATCTGACGATACAACTGCAACGGATTTTGCATCAGGCTTGTGTTCCAAAATTGCATCAGCGCCAAGTTTAAAGTTAAGGAGAATATCGTCCGTAGCAGGCTTGAAGGTTAATATCTTCCTGGATTTGAGCTGATCCTGCATATCTTCGCAACCTATGACAACGATACCGTCAATGGTTTCCGATTCATCCAGGGCTTCCAGAACCCACTGGATCATGGGTTTGTTCCCAATATTCACGGCCGCCTTTGGTTTTCCCTGGGTGTAGGGGTAAAGCGGTGATTCTGGGTCAGGCACTCCGCCCGCAAGCAGGATGGCATCCATTATGACAGGTCCTGAATTTGAGCGGTGATGCTCAGATCATCAATGATCTGGTTTAACTCTTCGTTGCTCAGCACACGTTTTTTACCGGCGGCAGCTACCAGGGCAGCTTCGAACATGTTGGTTCCAAATGATCTGCCATCCAGGACTGGCGTTGTGGTAACCAGGTAAGCCACCCCTCGGGCTTTCAGGAATTTAATATCATCCTCGGTTGTAGTGTTTGTTACAATCACTTTACCGGAGAGATCATCTGGCGCATGCTGCATGATGTAAAGCCAATCGCCAGCGATGACCTTGTTTCCCTGGTAGTGTTTTATATATTTAGGAACCACTTCCAGCTGTTTTTCTCCGGTGGGGTAGAGCATTTCAATCGGCAGCCTGCCCACAATTGGAAGCAAGATGGCCGCTGCCAGATTGGCAACCGGCACGGTGTTGATGGGTATGGGAATACCAAGCCCAAACATAAGATCGCCGAAGGTGATTTTGTATCCTGCCTCGATAAAGGATTTTGTCATACCGCCGCGGGTTAAACCGGCAACCAGGAAAGCGGTTTTAGGGTTTAGGAATTCTCCAAGTTGTTTTTCTGCGTCCTGAATTACCCTGGTTTCCAGGGTGGCTTTTAATCCCCCACCATCCACGATGGGGGTTTTTTTTACATCCCGGATCAGTTTGAGCCCAGCATAGAGAGGATAATCCCGTTTGATGGCGTGGATTTGTAAATCAATTCCTCCCACTCCAAAGGCATCAACTTCTCCATCCAGTTCACAAAATAGCTGGTAGGCTTTCTCTTCATCCCCATCGGTCCCAATTCGTTCAATGATTACATCTTCCCCCAATAGATTAGTGACTACTCGTTTGTCTCGTGATTTGGACCCAATACTGATACTGACAGCTCTTTTCATCGGAAGTATTCCTTATAATGAAGTTAGGTGCATGTATTATAACGCAACCATCCTGGGGTAGTTTCTGCTTTATGATGCCAAAATGAATATTGTTGATTAAGCAAAAACAAGCAGCTGATCATTCTGGCTGCTTGTTTTTATTATTTTATTCGCCTGATATATCAGGGTATCTGAAGAATAGTGCCAGAGGTCAAGGCTTGGTCAATGTCCAGGTCATTTGCAGCCGCTATCGCTCGCGGATCTACGTCTCCGAACAGACAAGAAATTGAATACAGGGTATCTCCATAGATAACAGTATAGGAAGTGGGATGATATTGAAGTGAGCGTTCACCAATATAAGCCCGGCTGCTGGAAGGGATTTGAACGATTTCTCCAGGGTAAAGGATATCATCGCTTTCGTACCCGTTGTAAGTCATAATGTCAGCAGGGAGGATATTAAACCGGCGTGCCAAACAAAAAACAAACTCGCCTTTGTGCAGTGTGTATGTGTCAGGAACAGCGTATGAAACTGGATCTGCCTCGCTTGTTTCCTGGGCAACGGTTGGTTCCGGTGTGCTCGTCGCCGGTCCCACATCAGTGACCGCAGGGGTAATATCTAGTTCCCCCTCCTGAGTTGCCTCGGGGACTAGAGTCTCTCCGGATTTTGGTGTTTTGGCAATTGCCGTCTCTGTTGCCTGACGGGCAATTTCACTCAAGTTCGTTGTCGGTGTAACCGGTGGCGGCGTGGACGCAGACAAAGTACATGCTGAGAACAAGAGCGATGAGATAATAACGATAAAGATTAGCATGCGTGTTTTTTTCATTGAGATCCCTCTCCTATTGGGGTTTATTCCCCATTTTAATTGATCTTCCGTGCAAGGAATCAAATCAATTATAGCTGATTTGATACTAGCATACTACAGAATGAGCGTCAAGAAAGAATAGAGTCCCTTTCTGCACCCTACTATATGTGCAAGTTTAATGCCAAATCTCCTCCGTTTGTTTGTTCGATTCAGGCGGCCATTTATCCCTTTGATTGACCATGTGCCTGGCATCTGATACACTAAAGAAAGCATCAAATAGCCCTCTAAATTTGTTAATTCTACAGGTATAAAATCTATGACTCAAGTTCTCTATTTAAAATGGCGACCGGGAGATTGGTCTGAGGTGATTGGTCAGGATCATATCATCACGACCTTGAAAAATGCAATCCGTCAGGACCGGGTCTCTCATGCGCAGTTATTTTCCGGACCCAGGGGAACCGGGAAAACCAGCTCAGCCCGCTTATTGGCGAAGGCAGTCAATTGCCTGGCAGAAGATCTGGCTGTACGTCCCTGCAATGAATGCGCCCACTGCCAGGCTGTTAATAAGGGGGAGTTCCTGGATTTGATCGAGATCGACGCTGCATCAAATACCAGCGTGGACGATGTCAGAGATTTACGGGAGAAGATAAACTTCTCGCCAAATCAAGGAAGATATAAAGTATATATCATTGATGAAGTCCACATGCTGTCGAAGCCTGCCTTTAATGCCCTGCTGAAAACTCTCGAAGAACCTCCTCCTCATGCGATGTTTATTCTGGCGACCACAGAAGTTCATAAGATACCCATTACGGTTATTTCCAGATGTCAGCGGCATGATTTCCGCCGGATAGCTGTTCCTGAGATTGTGAAGCAGCTAGAAAAAATGGCTGGCGCTGAGGAGATAAATGTGGAAAAGGATGTGCTGGGTTTAATCGCCCGGCAGGCTACCGGGAGCTTACGGGATGCCATTTCAATCCTGGACCAATTATCCTCGGCAGAGCAGAAAATAACCACAGACCTGGCTCATCAGGTGCTTGGCACCTCGCCAGATCAAGCCGTTCTGGATTTTGTAGATGCTATTCTCCAAGGTGATCCAGCAGGAGGATTAAATACCCTTCATGACTCGGCCGAACGAGGTAATGATCCTGCCCAGTTTACCCGGCAGGTGATTGCCTATTTCCGGAATGTATTGCTGATGTTGATGGAAAACCCAGATCGTATTGATGTTCCCTCAAACGTGTTTTCTGTGATTGAGAAGCACAGCAGGGAAATAGACATTAAAGATCTGCTGGATTTAATCCGCATCTTTAATACAGCGATTAACGATAGGGGAGGATCCTGGCAGCCGACCCTGCCGTTGGAAATGGCTTTCCTTGAAGCGCTGGAGGCAATAGGAAACACGGTATCTTCACCGGTGAAGAAATCCGCTGCTGAAAAACCAAAACAGGAAAAACCGGTTAAGCAAGTCAAGGCAAAAACCCCTAAAAAACCCACAACTCAGCCGACTGATACTGAGGAGAAACCTTCTGATCCGGGGCAGAAGCCGCTGACTGTTCTCCAGCAGTGGAATGATATCCTGGACCGCGTCCGTGAGGTAAGCCCTGCCACGCAGGGGATACTAAATTCCTGTAAACCTTTAGGTATCAAGGATAATAAACTGGTCCTCAGTTTCCGAAGTGATGCGATAAAAGGAAAAATGGAAAATGGAGATCATCCGCAAATTTGTCAGGATGTTATTGAAAAGGTGATCGGAGTAAAAATACCGATTCTCTGCATTGTGGGAGGAAAGGACCAATCTGATTTGCCTGATGGTGTAGATCCGGATGGATTGGTCGCAGCGGTGGTGCGGGATCTCGGGGGTACCTACGTTTCGGATCAAGATGAAGAATAGAATATATCCTGCTGCCTGGTTCTCCAAATCAGAGTTTCTGCAGCAGATCCGGTTTATTCGTTTTTAGGAGGCAAGTATGGCAAAGAGACCTAAGTCAGGCGGTTCAACCAGGGGAGGACAAGGTGTCATGCAGCAGATCCAGCAGCTGCAGGAGCAGATGATCAAAGCCCAGGAAGCGCTGGCTGAAGAACAGGTCACCGGCTCGGCAGGCGGCGGAGCTGTGAAGGTCGTTGTGACAGGGGATCAACGAGTCCTGTCGGTAAGTGTGGATCAAGCGCTTATTGAAGATGGAGACGTGGAATTGATTCAGGATCTTTTCCTGACTGCGATCAACCAGGGGCTGGAGCAATCCCGCAGCCTGGCTGAAGAAAGAATGGGCCCTCTTGCCGGTCAAGGATTAACGTTTTAATTCAGGGAGAGTGACTCGATGCTGCCAGAACCCATTCAACAATGTATAGATGCTTTTTCGAGGCTTCCTGGTATTGGACCAAAAACAGCTGCTCGGCTAACATTTTTCCTGTTGCGAACGCAGGAGGGTGATCTGTCAATAAAATTGGCAGACGCTTTAACTAATTTATTAACTGGAACAGATACCTGTCCGGATTGTTTTAATATGATGAGCTCTAACCAGGAGCGGTGCAGGGTTTGCTCTAACAGTGAGCGGGACCAGGGAATTATATGTGTTGTAGAAGAGCCTCTTGATGTAGCTGCTCTAGAGCGGACATCCGGGTACCAGGGTTTATATCATGTGCTGCATGGTGCTTTATCTCCAGTTGAAGGAATTGTGCCAGAGGATCTGAAAATCAAAGAGTTATTGGATCGCGTACAAAGGGGAGAGATTAAGGAAGTAATCATCGCTACCAATCCCAGTATGGAGGGAGATGCAACAGGCATGTATATGCAGCAGCAGCTGGAGGCATATGATCTTAAGGTCACTCGTTTGGCAAGAGGATTGCCGATGGGTGGGGATCTGGAGTATGCAGATCAGAACACGCTTCTGCGGGCGCTGATGGGCCGGCAGGAAATGGAATGACCGGGGAAAATTAACTGTCATTTTATTAGATATCCCTTGACAAGGAAAAGATATCCACTATAATGGCGTAAGTTTGACCCAAGTGATTTCGCCCCAAACACGGCAAATCCATAAAATTGATTGACCGTAGGCCCCGAGCTGACACGCAGCAATGCGCAGAAGCAAGACCGATGTCACAACAGTAGGAATCGGTGGGGTCTTTTGTTCTCTTAGAGAACTGCCCTTGACGCAAAGCAGCGGGGGTGATAGAATCTAACTCGCTCTTGTATAGGGCCATGAACCTTAACAACTGAATAGTGATAGAAAGCCAAAACAGCAAAACAAATCTTTGAGATAGAACTTCGTAATCAATCCCACTTCGTTGTGGGATAATTTTTGCGGAGAGTTTGATCCTGGCTCAGGATGAACGCTGGCGGCGTGCCTAATACATGCAAGTCGAACGAAGATGTTCTTGTGTTCGCATGAGAGCTCTTAGTGGCGGACGGGTGAGTAACGCGTTGGTGACCTGCCCTAAAGAAGGGAACAACCTCGGGAAACTGAGGCTAATACCCTATGTGCTTCAGAAGATTAGATCCTTTTGAAGTAAAGGTTCTGTGGACGAAAGGCCACGGCATCGCTTTAGGAGGGGCCTGCGTCCCATCAGCTAGTTGGTAGGGTAATGGCCTACCAAGGCGATGACGGGTAGGGGACCTGAGAGGGTGACCCCCCACACTAGCACTGAAACACGGGCTAGACACCTACGGGTGGCAGCAGTAGGGAATCTTGCACAATAGACGAAAGTCTGATGCAGCAACGCCGCGTGTGCGATGAAGGCCTTCGGGTTGTAAAGCACTTTTCTGAGGGATGAGAAAGGACAGTACCTCAGGAATAAGTCTCGGCTAACTACGTGCCAGCAGCCGCGGTAATACGTAGGAGGCGAGCGTTATCCGGATTTA
>JAIORG010000204.1 GCA_021108255.1 Anaerolineales bacterium
CAGTTTTTTATGCTTCATGTGGCACCTAACCACCGCTCCACCTGATCGCCTTCAGCAAAAAACTCTAGAGCGGAACTCAGGTTCCGTGTTTTTTGATTTATAATCCTGCTAAAGCGGAAACGGCGACAGGTGAGCTCATACGTTAGGATGCCTAGGAGAAGAATTAGACGAATGAGAACAAGAATTAGGATGGCTTTCATACTAGCTCTAAACTTCTTTCTCATAGCTTGTATGAACCAAGCCGAGGATATACAACGCAGAGATCAATTATGTCTTGAATTACCGGAATCCTTCTCTACAGACGACCTGATTGGCACATGGATAGCAAGCTATAGCCTAAATGATACGGATACAATCATTATTAATGCAGATGGCACATACAAGCAAATTTATGATGATCCAGACTCAAGCCTATTCTATGAGAGTGATTGGGCGAATTGGACAATAGAGTTTCGTGAGAGTGGCTATGCTCGATTGCATTTGAAAGGTATGAGGCGAGCTGGTGAAGTTGTGTCCGTTTTTGAACGCGTTGGTGGCGGTGTAGATCCAGAATTGTACACATCAATAGATTATTGTGAGAATGAAGTAGTTGAGATGCCGGAGGAGATAATACTGATCGTTACTGGTGCATCCGATGATAACACCCATGGAATTGCTCTTCGACAAGTACGATTAGCGGGATCTGATTGGACATGGTCCTTTCAATATTTAGATGAATAATCTATAAGTGGGCATCCTAACCCCCACTCCACCCGACAGCCGGTTAAGGTGGACGGCCGGGGATACTAGAACAGTAAAGGTAAAGCCCGGCTGCGGGTGAGCTCATCCGTTAGGGCGCACACTTAAGTTATTGGATTGGATCTTGCCCTGTGTTTTGGCTTGACGGTCCAGGGCACCATCACTGATTTGCCGGCTCTTTGGATCGCAAGAACTTCGATGAAATTGTCAATCGGTAATGGAGTGAATAGCTATTATTAGGGGGCTTTTTTGATATGTCTAATCAATTTGACCGATTGAACACCGCCTTTCCCCCAATAAAGGCGGTGTTGTTGCCGAAGTTTCTGTTTTTGTATTGGTGACCTTAATGTTTACTTTGTTCGTGATGATGGTCGTTGGTGGAAGTGTTCCCCTTAGGGACCAGTGAAGTTGATCACGAGGTGAGCGGCGAACTGGGCTTCTTCCCGCTCATAGCCATAGACACGTCTGTGAATCGTAGTGTCCGGGTTATCGTTCGAAAAGATAAGGGATATAGTTTGGCCGGAATTCCAATACGATTGGTCGACTATTTCCTGAATTATGTTTTTTATATCTGGCGTATTGCGCTGTGTGCCGAATTGCCATTCGTCTGATATATACCAAGTACGGTAAGCCGAAGTCAAGTAGACGCGGTCTTCAGGTGGGCTGGTCAAACTAAAGGTCAATGGATTGCTCATCTTCTCCCCTCTTATTATCACTTGAATTGGGTCAGTATATGTTCCATCAACAGTAAGGGTTAGGTATGCGCTCTCAATAGTCGAATTATATGGGATTTCAATATTTTCAAATCGAAATCCGCTTATGATGTCTCCACCATTATCACAACCCCCGAGATACACTTCGTTGTCAACAGGGCGAAAAATACAATCGTTTGGATTTGGCCCGGCATCATCACTTCCTTGACTTATCAAGATGTCAACATCAGGAACAGGGCTTCCATCTAGTCTTTCGATGTGTATGAACCGCGTTTTCATGTTAGGTGCAGGAAGGTCGATTCTAAAACTTTCATAGGGATAATCAAGATGATCTGGAGTATGACTCGCTACTAAGTGATCTCTTATATGAGGAGAAAGTTGAATGGTTTCAACGATGATCACACCATGTTCCCAAGCATCCCAATCAGCGGTGCCTTCCATGTCATATTGAATCACATCCCCTTCTTCAACATAATTGGCATTCTTCATATGACACCCTTCGGGCCCCGCTTGCCAAACCTCGTACCCTTTGATGAACTCAAACATAAAATTAACATCTGTCCAAGATGGTGAATGGTCTGTAGAGCTATTGTAGTACCATCCTAAAGTACCTCCACCGTCAACCATGAGAGCATTACCACCCTCATAGATGGCTTGTGAAATAAAATTTGTGCAATCTCCACCATCATAAGTAAAATCGTGGTAATCATCATCATTATACGGACGATTTGCAAACTCATGTGCATAGGCCACAGCACCATCTCGATAATATGCGTAGGTTGTTTCATCGTTAACTAGGTCGCAATCAGTTTCTCCGACGGGATCGTCCCCCGGTCCACCTGGCCCTGAACCCTGTGAACCCGCATAGAGTAACAATTCATCTGTGGAAACTCCTGTAGCCCGTAAAAAACCCCATAGGTAGTCCTCATAATAGTCAGAGACAATCTTCCATTCACCCTGTTCTTTGCCTAAGACAATTGTGTGCTCAAGGTTGCGCATTTTCGAGACAGTTGGATCTAACGGGTTATATTCTTTAAATTTCTCAAATATTACATCATGGCCCTCAATGACCGATACTGTCGCTACTCTCTCGGACGAGTCAATAGAAATGTCTTTGAAGTCGAGAAAAAATTCATAATCTTCATATCTTAGCCGGAACAATTCTGCGTATTTTAGTTGAACATGCAATTTGCCGGACTCTGCCTGCAGAAATGATTTTCCTTCTGTGGATTTGGCAATCATGTTCTTAAAACCATCCATCTGCAGCGAGTTGAAAGCGCTATAGCGAGTTTCAAAATAAGCAGTGATTACGCTCATTATCTCGCCTTCCTCTGCTGAAGTTACTGTCGGAGTTTCTGTGGGGGGGTGAGTGAGTGTGGCAATTGGCGTGCTGGTTGGTGTGGTAGCGACAGTCCCCTGGGGGTTTATACCAAAGTTGTCTGCGAAGCCTGGTGTTGCCCCGGCTATAAGTACAGACGACAACGAGAGCATTATAACAATCCCTAAAAACAAACGTCTGGTTCTAAGCATCAGAGCCTCCCTTTCTTCGTTTTATAACGGGGCAGGCAGTATTGCCCATCCCCGCAATTGCATGTCCAGTAAGAGGACCGAGTCATGATCAAGAAGGAAATTTTTCCATTGTAGATGATTTCTAGGGTGTCTTATTCAAAAAGCAAAGCGAATCCTCCTAATATCCTTTACCCTGAAAAAGTTCTTCCATGGATGACCGTTTCGAAATGAAGGTCTTCTAGACAACTCTCCTACCGATGATCCACACAAGTTGGATACCTAGAAACCTCCGTATTCAGAGCACGATAAGTAAAACGGTCCAGGAATATAGTGTAATAATCCATTCTCACTTCTTTATCGGATGCGTTTAGCGAGGCCTTCTTAACGTTTTCCAAGACAAGGTTGTAGAAGGCGCACTGTGAACAATCCACTTGAGGGCTGGGTACAGGAATCTTTTCGAGTATTTCCATTCATTGAATCTCCTGTTTACAAATCAGATCACGACTGTTGAATGCTTCCCGAGTTTCCAGATATATTCCTATTAAATAAGACGAGAAAAGACATTTTTGGATACGGGTAATTCGGGAGTCCCTACTAGTCTTTCTTGTTCCATCATTCTTGGCCCAATGTAGAAAACCCGCTCTTCCTCAATTTTGACGAAAAAACATCAGCTGTACAATATTTTTAATCAGCACCCATAGTTAATTGGGCGGAGCAACTGACTTCGAATCCGATCTATGAGCGCAAATAGGTTTTATCGAGGTAATTACTGTCCATCCTCTTAATGGGATTGACAGTAATTTGTCCATCGTGAGCATAAAAGCTATACTTTCCGCAGCAATTGCACCATAACTTCACCAAAGAATAGCTACAAAATCAACTAGTTTGTCACCTCAATCCAAAATAACCTGGATTGAATTTTAAAAATTTGCTTACTTATATTCTCGTTTATGATCTACTCGATAACTAATACCATTACGAAAACAGTAGTATCTAATTGTCAATTTTAACGTCTTATTAAATAGGAAGTCAAATAAGGATAACGGTCATAACTAATCTCGCTTATGGTATTTATCTGTCTTTAGCGGGGAGTAACCCGTGTTTGAACATTAGAGGACAAGATTGGCCTTGCTGTGGATTCTAATGTTGCTTGTACACTGCGTTGACGTTTACTCTTCACATCGAGTACTCGGCAATCCTCGCCATGCTACTCGGTATCGAAGTGGGCATCAAGGAATTCAAGTATATGCTGTTGGAACTGATCAGGCACGGGAATCGAGCATTCATGGGATTTGGGATGAGGAGTGAGAATTTCAAACTTACTATATAATGAAAATAATTGCGACTTGACAGAGGCGGCAAGTGACTCGCGCGAATCGTTAACCTGTTCAAGAACCAATTAAAGGAGATATCCGTAATATGAAGAATAAAATCTGTCTTTGCTTACTTACATTCTTTTCGTTATGTATCGGCGTAATTTTTATATCAGGGTGCTCCCCTCTGGAAAGTGCTGTTCAAACTGCTATTGCTGAAACAGATGCAGCAAAGCCAACATTTACGCCATCTCCAACATCCCCTCCGCCCACAAATACGCCATCTCCAACACCCATTCCGCCCACAACAAGTACACCTGATTTGGTTGGATCCAACCTTCTGACCCGCTACGGCTGGACGATAAATCAGCAAATTTCGAGCCACACAGTCACACTCCCAAAGAGCTTTCAACACTATCCAGGTGATTTTCCTTATGCAATTTATTGGGCCTACAATAATGAATTCAACAAGGATATTGGGCTGGATCTTGCCCCGTATCTTGGCCAGACGGTCCAAGCCTCCCTGTATTTGCTAGATGAACCCTTGCCCGAAGAGTTTCGCCAGAGTGTAAAAGCTAAAGCCGTCGTCATTGAATTTGAAAACAAAATCATTGGGGCATGGATTGATCAAGGGCGCCACGCCGGATTTGCCTGTTCTTTAGATAGAAGAAACTTTGATGAAATCGTCAATCAGGACTGGAATGAATGGCTTGTATCAGCGGGCGTTGTTGATTTGTATAATGAATTCGAAAGAGAATTGTCCACTAAAACGCCCGAAGAAATCATCGAGTTGTATTACAGAGCCATGAACGATGGCGATTATCAATTACTCTATGCTGTAATATCGCGCAGGAATCTTGCCCGTCGTTTATTTATCAATAAAGACGATCTGGCTTTGTTCAATCATCAAGAAGATGAAGTAATTACTAGGTGGGTTGATAATCTTGAAAATGTTAGATTGCTAAGTATTCGAGAATTAACCAGTGACTGCCTTCCCCTTTATCAATCTAAGGCTCATTTCGAATTTGTGGATCCGCTACTATCAACTATTCCTGAAGGAGAGCGGTTGCGTTTTGTTGTTCTTAGTGAAGAAATTGAAGGCCTGGGTTGGCGTATTGAAGAAGTCAATACTGCGCCTGGCGTTTCTGATTACCTCTGTCCGCCCTAACCCACGCTCCACCTGACAGCCGGTTAAGGTGGGCGGTCAGGGATACAGGATCATTAAAACAAGACCCGGCTGCAGGTGAGCTCATCCGTTATGTGGTTCAAGGAATTGTTATGAAGAGGAAAATCTGGATTAGCATTCTAATATTGTTTTTCACCACCTCCTGCACAAATGAGCTCAAAACTTACTCTACCCAAGAAACCATTTACGTAGGCAGTCAACCGATTCAATTGATATTTTCATCTGGGCAGTCAGTCTATGAGGGTACATCAGCACTGCCCACAAACCTGGTAATTGAGAATCAATCGGATCAACCGGTTTATTTGCCTTGGGGAAACGATCCAGGATATAACCTGATCATTGTTGGCATTGACTCTACCTATAGAACTATATTTGGAAAAATACCCCCAACTCCTGAGGCAACCGGTACGGATTATTTATCCATTCAACCTGGCGACAAGGTCACCACTAACTTTACACTACCTACTATGCCGGAACCAGGGCGATACAATGTCTGCGCGGAAATTGTTATCATAGGAACTGCCGACGATAATCAAATACATGATGTTGGATTAAGTTCGTTAAAAACAGCGATATGTATTGAGATATTATATAAATAGGACTTCTCACAAGGTAATAGGTAATGTAAACCACATAACCCCCGCTCCACCTGACCGCCGGTTAAGGGCGGCAAACTGGGTCCGGGGATCGTCAATGAAGACCCGGCGCCAGGTGAGCTTTTCCGTTAGGCGTTTTAATTACTTATATATATTTAAAACCACAATAATTATGTCAAAAAAGGAAACTGATGAATACGCAGCAAGAAAGGCCTAAAATACAAACTTGGATGAGAATTATATTCTGGATAGGGATTTTGGTCTTCTTCATCTACTCATATCAATCAATTATGAAGATAGAAACAATCGCCCTGCCCCAGCGGAAGGTTCATATTGTTCGTGTGTTAACAGCTTTATCAAAGCCCAACATAAGTAATAGTGAGACTAACCGCTTGGTGGCTATCAAAATGATAGAGACATTTCAGATTGCTTTTCTTGCTACTACTATTAGCGCGTTATTAGCCTCTCTATTAACCTTTATTAGTGCCCGGCCATCGTCAATCTGGGGTAGAGTATTTAATTACATTTTACAGCCCATACTTGCTGTGGTCCGAGCTGTTCACCCGTTGATTACCTGTATGTTCATAATTTTATTAGCTGGTATTGGCTCCAAATCCGGTGTACTGGCTCTTACCGTATATTCAACGGCGGTATTAATTGGGGAATTTTCAGAATATGCCCAAGGACATATGTCTTTGAATTGGCCTTTACTTTTCAAGGTATTCTTCCCTGGCCTAACCTTCAAGTACTTATCTGTCAATTTCCTAATTGCATCTGTGCTTGGTTTAATCGGGGGCGGCGGTATTGGTTTGTCCCTTATTCAGAGCATCTTACTCCTAGATTATCATAACGCCGGCACTGCCATATTGGCTTGTATTATTGCAATTGGCGGATTACATTTGATAAGTCGAGCTGTTTGGTTTAGAGTTCAGAAATATAATTTGCCTGAATTGATAGAACACGCCTAACCCCCGCTCCACCCGACCCTGATGACGCGACGGCGCAAGTATAATCAAGTTATCTTAGGCGGGTGAGCTCATCCGTTATGTTTATTAACTTTAGTTGTATTAATGATTTTTCTCCATAGATTGGCA
>JAIORG010000031.1 GCA_021108255.1 Anaerolineales bacterium
ATTTACACAGTTAGGTGTAAATTTTATCGAAGGGAGCCTGGTTTTTAACTGTCATTGCCTTTCGATACGCATTCGCGGAGTTTATACTGAGCGAAGCGAAGTACTCATGCTGCTCAGGACAGGCTCGCAGCAATCTCCTCGCGATTCTTCAAGAATCACTCATCCTTGGACACCCCCGCTGTGCTTATTGGTTTTGTAAGGTGTAAGCAAAAACACCTGACGAAGAATTGTTAGGCGTTATAATCAAATAGGAATCGACCCCAATGGCGGGTATCTTCAATCTATCTTGGTCAGCCCTTTATTAACCAGGAATAACCAGTCCGCCTGACAGGGATTACCAAAGAGCGTGTTAGAATAATCATAACTTGATTGACAAAGGATCAAGTTGATTAATGAGGAGTCTCACCTAGTGACCCAGTATTCGATTCTTATAGCAGATGATGATCCCAGTACTTTGCAGCTGCTGACCGATTTATTAAAAAGCAATGGTTTCCAGGTTACAGCCACTTCATCAGGGACTGAAGCCCTCAAAATCTACAAACAAGAGGCCCCCGATATTGTGCTGGCAGACCTGGCTATGCCTGAGATGAATGGCTTGCAGCTTCTCGGGGAATTAAAAGAATATGACCCCCTGGCGAAAGTAGTGATTATTACTGCTTATAGTGACAAGGATACTATTACCCGGGCTTTCAGAATGGGCGCCCTGGAGTTTCTGGAAAAACCCCTTGATCCGCAATTGTTAGTCTCAAAACTACTAGATCTGCTGGCAAGAGAGGATCGAGCCCTGGAAGGGGATTTGCAGATGATGAGCCTGGCCAGCATTATTCAGATTAATTGTGAAGAACGAAATCAGGCTCAACTCACACTTAACTATCAGGGTAAGGTAGGAGTCATCTTTTTTAAAGATGGGGGGATGATCCACGCTGAAACTGGAGACTTATCCGGTGATGAAGCTATCTATTCATTACTGAGTTGGGAAAACGGTTCGTTCAGGTTGAAGATGGGTGCAGAACCGGCGAACCAGACAATTCACAAAGGCTGGTCCAGTTTATTATTGGAAGGAATGAGACGTATTGACGAATCCACTGCTGGATGGAGTCCGGAATGGGACGCGGACGCGAGCGAGGACGCGGATAAACCGGCTGAAGAAGCAGACAATCAAATTCAAAAAAGGATAGTCAAAGCTTTAGGCAGCATCCGGGATGTTCAGAGTGCTCTGATTTGTTCCCTGGACGGCACAGTAATTGCCCAGGATAAAAGTGCAGATACTGCTGCAGAGGCAGCCCTGGGCGAATTTATCCAAACCAAAGTTGAGCTTATCAGTGGATTCATGGAAGCCGGGTTGATGGAACGAGTTGTATTATCTGGATCCGAAAAGCGGATTTTTATGCATTCCCAGGGTGATAATTTGATCATATTAACCCTGGCAAAAAGAGCATCCGCTGAGACAGTCTGGCAGTCGGTTCAAACCATCTATAAGAGGTACCGATCAGCCTGATCAAGGAAGGCGATAATGATAATCCCTAAACAAGATGCTGTTTACCAAAACCTGAATACATCTTTTACTAACTTCAGTGAATTGCTGGTGGACCTGAGGGAAAATAGCTTCACGGGTTGTGTCCAGGTCAGCTTTTGGGAATATGAAGGGGTTTTGCTCCTCGATACCGGAGAGATTATCAATGCACAGGAAGAAATCAACGGAAGTGTGATATCAGGACAGGATGCTGTAAAGAGAGTTATCACAAAAGCCAAAGATGATGACGGTGCGATCAGTGTCTACGCATTAAAAGGTGAAATGGTAACCATGCTGGCAAGTGTGGTAAAGAGTGTGGTTATTTACGAAAACCTAAGCACTGATTTTACCAGTCTGGAAGCTTTAATCTCCAAGCTTCAGAATGAGGACCATACCGGGTATGTTGAAGTTAATTTGCGGGAAGGTCAACAAAAGGGGTATATATTCCTCCTGGCTGGAAGGGTGATAGAAACCTTGCTATCAGCCAAGGGTGAAGAAACCTCTGGCCCCAATGTTTTACCCCGAGTGATTGATTTAGTATCCACCATGGGTGGGACCTTCAATGTTTACAAAGCAGCGATTGAAGAAGCGCTCTCCGAAAGTGAAATGATAAGAGTCAGCATTGATCTCCCTCAACTTCTGGAAGTTTGGGGAGCCATAATCGGCGCAGTGGAAACAGTTTCTGACGATCTCTTAACAGACGGGATTTTCCTGAATACATTTAAGGACACATTAGTTTCCTTAGCGAATGACTATCCTTTTCTGGACCCCTTTGCCGCAAAATTTACATACCTGGATGGAACAGTAAGCTTCAGTGGAGAGGCGGAAAAGAATTTCACCCAGGGTGTCGGGGAAGGATTAAATGGAACTGTGGAAATTCTTGCCGAGCAAGCCGCTCTGGAAGGAAAAGATTTATTTGCTCCCCTCAAGACAGCTTTGGAGGGAGTGATAAAAGAGTTTAAAGATCAATTTGACCAGTTTAATTTAAGAGCGCAATTGCGGGATTTGATTAAGTAAAACGGTGTAAATATGAACCAGGGTTTAAAAGAAATTAATGAGCTGGGTGGTGTATGGGGCAGTTTTGTCTGCAATAACCAGGCTAAGGTTCTTGCCAGCGCCCTGCCGCCAAGCTTAAATAAATCGAATGTGGAAAATATTGCCCGGCATTTGGTGGAGGTGATATCAACTGGAGGCGAAACAATCCAGAAACTGCAGGAAGTCGTGATTTATTTCCAGCAGAGGAGATTGTTCATTCTTGATCTCCAGCAGGCAATCCTGGTGGTGATTTGTGACCCAGGTGTTGATGTTTCTCTGCTGCGGATGACTATTAATATACTTACCACCTCCTGGGAATCTGACGCCAATGTTCAGAAACAGCTGATAATGAATTATGAGGAGCGGTTGTAAAACACTGCTTAGAAAATTGACCTGATCAATTATTGTCGTCAATACTTTTTTAGAGGAGAACCAACATGGTTGAAGTATTAAAGGGTAATCTTGCCCAACTTTCCCTTTTAGATATTATTAAAATGTTAAATGCCGGAAGACGAACAGGTCGCTTGGATATCCACCAGGGATCCAAAACTGGAGAGATCTACCTTCAAAATGGCAGCCTGGTTCACGCGGTAACAGGCACACAGCTTGGAGAGGCTGGAGTATATACCCTGTTGGGGTGGTTGGAAGGTGAATTCAGCTTTACACCGGATATTGAAGCCCCCGAGCATTCGATTAGTCAATCCACTGAACAAATGCTGCTGGAAGCATCCCGGCAGGCAGATCAATGGGCGGACATTAAAGAAATTATTTCATCAACAGAAGCTGTTTTTAATATTTCTCCCTCTGGTTCCACCAATACTGTCAGCCTGAAACCAATTGAATGGCAGGTGCTTGCTCAAGTGAATGGGCAGCAGTCGATTGTTGACATTGCTGAGACCCTGGAATTACATGAATTTGAGGTAGCTAAAATTATATTCAGCCTGACAACTGCGGGATTGCTGCATGAAGTAGATCATGTTCACGCGATGACCGGGGAGAGAGCAGACGAGGCATTTTTTGAACAGTTATCAGCATTATTCACAGATGTGATGGGTCCTTTAGGTCCGATGATTATTGAAGATGAAATTAAGTTAATGGGAGAAGAAGAAGAGACCTTCCCCCAGAATAAAGCTGCAGAGTTGGTGGAACGGATCAGCCTGGAAATTAGTGACAGCGCTAAAAGGGCTAATTTTCAGAAACAAATGGTTGCGGTATTAAGAGGGTAGAAACCATCACGTGGACGAGGGTTTAGGAAGCTGGCGGAATTGAATGACAGGATTAGTCCAGCCCCCAAGGCGGCTGCTGCATTTCTCAGCCGCTGAAAAACACCCAAGATGGTGTTTGCCCCGGGATCAACAAAAAAATCACGGGCAATAATAATTGTCATTTTTAAAACTGATTGAATTAAACTATTGTTAGAGGAACATCATTATGTCAAAAGGATTGCATATTCCAGAAGAACTCCTGGACAAGATTGAATATATTCTGGATCATTTGGCTGAAAAAGCCCGCACAGATTGTATCCTGCTAGCAGATATCAGCGGACAGTTAATCTCAGTTCAGGGCTTTATGGAAGAAGGGACTCCAGCAATTGTTGCCGCCCTGGCAGCTGGTGATGTGGCAGCCATGGCAGAACTCTCTAGCCGCATCGGCGAGAGTGATCCCCACGGATCGTTTTTCCATGAAGGTGAAACCAAGAGCATTTATTTGCATAACATATCAGGAAGTTTTATTCTGATCGTAATTTTCAGAACAGAAACTCCTATTGGCCTGGTGCGGTTGTTTGCAAAACGGGCTGTGGAGCAGCTGGTTCCGCTCACGAAGGAATTTGAACAGGTGATGGGACCACCCAAAACTTATAATCCCGACGAATTCAGCAAAGGTATAACTCAGGAACTTGAGGATACTTTCCCGACAAATTAACAGGAATTAACCAGAGCATGTTCATAAATTGGAGACTGAGGGAGATTAATTTAAAGATCGTTTACTATGGTCCCTCATTGAGCGGTAAAACAACCTCGCTTCAGTACATTCATTCCCGGACTAACCCTGAACGGAGGGGAGAATTGGTATCATTAAAAACCCGGGAAGATCGCACACTGTATTTTGATTATATGCAGTTTGAAATGGGTGCCATCAGCGGTTTAAAACCACGGTTTAATATCTATACAGTTCCAGGCCAGGTATATTACCGGGGTACCCGCAAGCTGGTTTTAAAAGGGGTGGATGGCCTGGTATTTGTGGCGGATTCACAAATCAGAAGATTACATGAAAACGTTGAAGCAATAAAAGATCTTTATGAAGACCTGGTAGAACTGGGGTTTTCCCCTGGTGAACTGCCGATTGTTTTACAATGCAACAAAAGGGATTTACCGGAGATTATGCCCGTCCAGTCTATTAAGGAACAACTAGGCCTTAATGGCATTCCAACCTTTGAGAGTGTAGCGCTGGAGGGAATTGGTGTCCTGGATGGTTTAAAAAGTATCGTTAACAGTGTTGTGACCAAGGCCAGGGGAAACATTAACTAAAATCCTTGATAGGAGTACACACGTGATCGAAAAAAATCACCAGGGGGGAGGTAATACACCACTGACGTTTGTTGAAATCCTCAATGACATGAATCAAGAGGGGGGTTTTTCCAGATCTGTACTGGCGACTTCTGAAGGTTTGCCAATTGCCTCAACTCCAGGTACCCCCGATAGCGAATTGGCTTCTGCCATGGTTGCCATGCTGCAGCAGGCAGCTTCGGAAACTAGAAACCAGTTTCAGTTACCCCCGATAGATGAGTTTACCATCCGTACAGATAATAAACTTCGCCTGATTTGCAGGACGATTAAAATAGATAGTGAGCTGATGATTCTTGGAGTAATTGTGCCACCAGGTCAGCTTTACCGCCGGGTAACAAACAAAGCAATCAACCGCATTCGAGGAGCGTTGTGAAACAATGAACCTCCGCTGGAATGATTTATAATCAGCAGCAGGGAAGGACGCAAATTTGATCCTCCCAGTGTTTAACGAATATCACTACAAAACATTTATGCATCTTCCACTTAAAATTGGATGATGAACAAAATGGAAGAACTTTTAACTGGACAAGAATCTTGTTGGCATTATTTTTTACAAGGAGATACGATATGAAACTAACAATCGCAAGAAAACTCTTCATCGGATTCGGGATTTTGGTCTTCTTGTTGGTCGTAATTGCTGTTTTCAGCGTCAATAGTTTGAATCGAACCCAGGTGCTGACTTCGGAATTGATTGAATACCAAAAAGTAGTCCAGGCGACTAATCAATGCAAGGAAGCCATATTTACTTCCCGGGTCGGTATTGTGCAAACCTACCTCTCCGGGTCCAGGTCAGGATTGAGCAGGACAGCAACTGCCCGGAAAGATTATGATTCCTCATGGGATGAAATCAGAGAGTATCGGGCAGCAGAAAAGGGAGAGCTGCTCCTGGAAATTGAGGTAATTCGAGTGGAATATGATCGGCGGTTGGATCAAGCCATTTCCTCACTCCAAGCCAACCCCGGTGCCCTTGATGAAGGGGATCCCGATGTGCTGGATGTCATCAATGCAAATCTTGACTTTGCTGATAGTTATGCTTACAGCACGATGCTGCCTGCCCTGGAACGTCTCCATGAGCCAGAGCTAAAAGCCCTGGAAGAGTTGGCTGCCTCTGCAGAACGCAGATCTGCCGTCATGACCACATTATCCGTGTTGTTTGGTCTTTTCAGTGTTGTCGTAGGAGCCGCTTCAGCTTTCTTTATCAGCCGTGGGATCACCCGCTCCTCTTCGGAACTCAGCAAAGCGGCTGATGCTATCAGCCGTGGTGATCTGGATGTGTCTATTCAGATTAGTACTGGAGATGAAATGGAAGACCTGGCGGATTCAATTGATAGAATGCGGAACTCTCTGAAAGCCGCCATAGAACGACTCAGACGATAGAAGGGTAATATCATTCCCCTTGTTTAAGCAGCCCCAGGCTAAAGGCAGGGAGCTGTTACCAAGATATAAAAAGAAAGTGCCAATCGCAAGGAAAAGATTGGCACTTTGTTGTTTTTAAGGGCACTACAGTTATTGTTGATCTGGCTTAGCGCCGTAAAGGCATGGGTAGGAGTTATCGCAATATCGCGGGGAACAGTGGTCGCAAGAAAAAACACCATTACCTAAATCCTGGATATTTTCCAACTGGTAGTTTCCTTGGTTTGTTTGGTCAAGGATATGACCATTCGAAACAAAAAGAGAGGATAGATATGATATAAATAACTAGGAAATTCCCCGCCATAGCTGAGATCAATAAAAACAGCCAGGGATCGCGGTATAGAAAAAATTATTGGGATTATTCGTACTGGATGGAGGAAACCATGACAGCTGAGACATATGAAAAGAT
>JAIORG010000087.1 GCA_021108255.1 Anaerolineales bacterium
CTGCCCGATCGTTTTGATCTGACCTACATTGCTGAAGATGGAAAACAGCATCGTCCCTATATGATCCACCGGGCTTTGCTGGGATCTATGGAGCGGTTTATGGGTGTTTTGGTGGAGCATTACGGAGGAGCTTTCCCATTCTGGCTGGCTCCAACTCAAGCCGTATTGATTCCAATTACCGATCGCAATTTACCTTATGCAGAAAAGGCTGCTGAGCATCTGCGGCAAAACGGCATCCGGGTCAAAGTTGACAGCAGGACAGACCGTATGGGCGCAAAAATCCGGGATGCAGAGAAATTGAAGATCCCATATATGCTGGTAATAGGAGACCGAGAAGAGGAAGCTGGAACAGTAGCGCCCCGGTTACGATCGGGCGACCAGCTGGACTCAATCAGCATTGAAGAGCTTCTGGCCAGGATGACTGAGGAGATGAAAAACCACGATCAAGTCTAAAACATCGGGGGCAGCGGAGGTCACTGAAACACCCCTGCCCCCGTATTCCTCCGTTGACGTTTTTCCCTTATATATGGTATTATCGAAGTCTAAGTTTAAATATAAAGGAGAGAACAATAGGAAAAATTAACTACTGGGCGAATGACCGTATCAGGGCTCGCGAAGTTCGTCTAATTGGTCCCGAAGGGGAAAACATAGGAGTAGTTCCGACAGAAGAAGCCCTAGCGATTGCAAAGGAAGCCGAATTAGATCTGGTTGAGGTATCCCCCAATGGCAATCCGCCTGTTTGTAAGGTCATGGATCTGGGGAAATTCCTTTACGAACAGGAAAAAAAGCGCCAACGGGCTCGCAAGGCACAAAAAATCGTTGAGGTAAAAGAAATTCGCCTGCGCCCAAAAACAACCGATCATCACCGTACTTTTAAAGTGCGAGACGCTCGAAGATGGCTTACTACTAATAAAAAGGTTAATGTCCGGATTCAATTCAGGGGTCGGGAAGTGCATTATCCAGAAATTGCCCTGAAGATGCTGAACGATATCGCTGAAGAACTCAGTGATGTTGGTGTTATAGAACAAAGACCTTCCCGGGAAGGCTATTCCATGCTCATGGTTATAGCCCCTGCAAAAGAATAATACTTCCTTTTCTAAATTTCCCAGAGGTGAACAGGGTGGTTTTTATCCAACCTAAACCGCCTTCCCTCTGTGTGTCTGCCCTTCAAATTTAGAAAACTTGAAAACCAGGTTGGAAATATAGTTATCGCAGCTGCTGGGTGCAGCAACAGGTGCCTTTCCAGGATGGAAATCGCAACCGGCGCCCAGGGGACTGCAGGAGAGAACAGAATGTCACGAGTAAAAACAGGTATAACCCGCCGGCGACGGCACAAGAAAATCATTAAGATGGCGAAAGGCAAATACGGCACAAGAAGCCGTCTTTACCGCCGCGCAAACGAAGCCATGTTGAAGAGTCTCTGGTATGCATACCGGGACCGCCGAACAAGGAAACGGGATTTGCGCCGTTTATGGATTACCAGGATCAACGCTGCCTCCCGGTTGAATGGTCTTCCTTACAGCCGCTTCATTTACGGATTAAAGGAAGCCAACATCAACCTCAATCGCAAGATACTGGCAGATATGGCCGTCCGTCATCCGGAAGCTTTTACAGAAGTGGTGGAGAAAGCCAAAGCAGCCATCAGCTAATTCCACAAACATACTAAGAAGGACAGGGCAATCCTGTCCTTTTTTGTTTTAATGCTACAATCGATTCCGTATCATTCTCAGTTTGAGACCAGGCTCAATTATGATTTCTTCCGTCCAGAACCCCAAAATTAAGCGCATCCGGCTTCTGCAAACCCAATCCAGATCCCGGAAAAAAGAGCTCGCTTTCATTGTCGAAGGAATACGCCTGCTCGAGGAGGCCCAAAACACTTACCAGGTCCCGGAGCTGGTGATTTACACATCGGATCTTGATCCACGCGGTCAAAAGCTGGTAGAGGCATTTCTGGAGCAGAATGTTCCTTGTGAAGAAGTATCTGAGCAAGTAATCAAGGCGGCCAGTGATACAGAAACACCCCAGGGAATTCTTGCCATCCTGCCTCTCAAACCGCTTCCTCTGCCAGAAGAGACTGATTTTTTGATAATTGCGGATGAAATCCGCGATCCTGGCAACCTGGGCACACTTCTGCGTACTGCGCAGGCAGCAGGCGCGGACGGTTTCTTACTCTCTCCTGGAACGGTGGATCCCTTCTCTCCCAAGGTAATTCGAGCGGGAATGGGCGCCCATTTCCGGCTTCCGATATTAAGCTGCAGCTGGGAAAAGATCCGCGAGGTAGCGGATGGTCTGACTGTCTTCGGGGCGGATATGAAGGAAGGTTCCCGGATCTGGGATGCTGATCTCAATCTCCCCCTGGCATTGATCCTTGGTGGAGAAGCCCATGGGCCAGGAAAACACTCTCGCGATTTGGCAGATGCCTGGATGCATATCCCCATGACCGATGGTTCCGAATCCTTAAATGCTGCTGCTGCCGGGGCAGTGCTGATGTTTGAAGTCCTCCGGCAGCGAACTCAAGAGGGACTGCTTTGATATCCTTGCTGGAAAGATAATCATTTATGACCGATAAAATTCTACCAATTAGCCAAATTATTCACGGGGATGCTGTTCAGGAAATGAATGCGCTCCCCGAGAATTCGATCGATCTGATCTTTGCGGATCCTCCTTATAACATGCAGATCAAAGGGGACTTATGGAGGCCGGATTTCAGCAAAGTGGATGGCGTGGATGATGAATGGGATAATATGACTCTTTTACGTCAGCCTGGTTGAAAGCTGCTCATCGGCTGCTGAAAGAAGATGGCGCCATTTGGGTCATTGGCACCTATCACAACATCTACAGGGTGGGAAAACTCCTCCAGGATATCGGGTTCTGGATTATTAACGAAATCATTTGGGAAAAAAACAATCCCATGCCAAATTTCCGCGGCGTTCGTTTTACGAACGCTCACGAGACATTAATCTGGGCTAAAAAATCCGAGGGTGGAAAATACACTATCAACTATCACGCCATGAAACCATTTAACGATGGAAAACAAATGCGTAGCGTCTGGAATCTGCCAATCTGCAAAGGGAAAGAGCGAATCCGGGTCGACGGAGAGAGAGTTCACTCCACCCAAAAACCCATGGCCTTGTTGTACCGCGCGATTCTTTCTTCCACAAATCCTGGAGATGTAATTCTCGATCCCTTCTTCGGTACCGGAACAACCGGAGCCGCTGCTAAAATCCTGCACAGGAAGTGGATTGGAATCGAGCAGGATAAATATTACATTCCCATAGCCAAGAAACGTATTGACCAGATTCAACCGGAAGAGTATACGATCCAAGCGTTCGACATCAAAGACAAAAAACGCTTAGCTCCCCGGGTACCTTTTCCACACTTGCTTGAATACGGGTTAATAAAACCCGGACAATCACTGTATTTTAATCAAAATCCGAAGCAAACTGCCGTTGTGAAACCAAACGGGAATTTGCTTTACAACGGGTTTGAAGGGTCAATTCATCAAACAGCAAAACATATCCTGAAGGGAAAACCGGGGAATGGCTGGCTGCACTGGTTTTTTGCAGACAAAAAAGGGGAGTTCCTCTCTATTGATATCCTGAGAGAAATCATCCGGAATGATTTGAACGAACCCACTGAATAACCCAAAACTCTAGAGTAAATCCAATTCTTCAAAACTAAAATTTAATCCAGGGCTCATGAGATGAAAATACGTTCGGTGACATACTTTGAGAATCCCGGAGATCCCATCCGGAAAGAAACCCTCAACCATTCGGAAAAATTTTTCAGGGAGGCAAAAAGGCTCTTCGAGTCTGCCGGGTATCAGGTCCAATCTATCCGTTTTGCATCACCCCCATTTCCACTCATTTTGAAAAACTTGGCTAATGAACGGGTTTTATCTTACGCAGGTGAGTTAGAACATTCTCTAAACTCACTTGGTTTTGATTACTTATCTCTCGGTCCTGCCATACCGTCCCACCCAGAGAGTTACGCCCTCATCCCCGATTTAATTCAGTCGACAGAAAACACTTTCTGCTCCGGGTTGATGACTGACCCTAAAAAAGGCATCTCCTTAAGTGCTGTCCGTTCCTGTGGAGAAATCATTCACCAGCTTGCCCCAATTGATCCGGACGGTTTTGCTAACCTGTACTTTGCCGCCCTGGGCAATGTGCCCCCCGGCGCTCCTTTTTTCCCTGCAGCTTACCACGGGGATGAAAAACCGATTTTTGCCATCGCGGTGGAAGCAGCTGATCTCGCAGTGAAAGCTTTTTCGGAAGCTTCTTCTTTTGAGGAGGCCAGGGGCAACCTGATTTTCCTTCTTGAAGATCAGGCAAAGATACTAACCAGGATTTCCTGCGAATTGGAGAAAATCACCGCCGCCGCATATGGCGGAATTGATTACTCACTTGCCCCGTTTCCTGAGGCCAGCCTATCCATCGGAACTGCCCTGGAAGCTCTCGGGGTGAAACGATTGGGGGATCACGGCTCTTTGGCTGCTGCTGCCTTCCTTGCCGATACTATCGACCGGGCAGATTTTCCCCGAACCGGATTCAGCGGGTTAATGCTCCCCTTGCTGGAAGATGCTGTCCTGGCGAACCGGGCCGCTGAGGGTTTTCTCGGAATTAAGGATTTGCTGCTTTATTCCACTGTCTGCGGAACAGGATTGGATACGATACCGCTTCCCGGAGATCTATCTCCGGAACAAATCACAGCGATTTTATTTGACCTGGCAGCTCTTTCAACCAGACTCAATAAGCCCCTTACTGCCCGATTAATGCCGATTCCAGGCAAAAACCCCGGCGATCCTACAAAATTTGATTTTCCATATTTTGCCAACTCCAAAATTCTGGATGTGCAGGCTGAAGAATTGACAAACATGTTCTCTGGAGACGGGTATCTGGATTTAAAGCATCGTTGAGGTTGATAAACAGATGGGGGGAATCGTTAAAAAGTTTAAGGTTTAAGGTTGATTTACAGTTCGCCCTCTCTTTTCCCCCTCTTTATCTGGAACTAAACAACTCTAATCATATCCTGCAAATACTCCAAACGGGCATCAGCCAAACCAGGCAATGCTTGCAAAGCAAAAAACGGACCGCTTCCCTCGATGACCAGGGAAGAAGCAACATTTCCGTATAAAACAGACTGGAGAGGATCAAAGGTGCGCCGGTATCCAGCTAAAAACCCGCCGCAGAAAGCATCTCCCGCCCCAATTGGATTCTGAACACGAGCTGGATACGCGGTTATATCCCACTTTTTTCCCGAAGCCGCATCATAAAGATATTGGCCGTTAGCTCCTCTCTTGATAATCACCATATCGCATCCATGCCGGCATAACTCAGCTGCCATTTCCCAGAGATCATTCGTTTTTCCCTTATAAAGATTTCTTAGATCATCTTCCGCTGGGATAAAAGCAGTGAGCCCGGTGATGAGCGCTGGTATGTCACCAAAATAGGCTGGATCCATATAAGAGGAAGAGGGATCCAGAGTGATGGTTGAAAAGCCTTGCTGGCGTAACACGGCTGGCAGGAGATTATGAGTAAGATAATCCAGGGGGCAGAGATGAGCTCCGGTAGCTGATAAAAAGTTTTTAGGAATATCACTTTCCCGGATCGATGTGTCTTTCTTTATTCTTCTATCAGTCGAGAAATGATGGTGAGAAGTGTATCCAATTAATGCTGGTGGTAATGCTATTCCCAATTGAGAGAAGTGGGGAATGGGATCCATTAACTGGCGGGTTTCGTGCCCCTGGTGAAGATAACACGCCCTGAGATCTACTGCTTCCGGGAGAACCACCACCCCGTCAATATTAATCCCCTGGTTGGAGAAATCTTCGAGCCAGGCTTGAGGAAAATCCTCTCCAACCCTGGTTAAAATACCCGGTGATTCTTCGTCTTCCCAAACCAAATAACCTGCGGATGCATATAGCGCATTTCCTCCAGGCACATCCAGGAGCCACTGATCATCAGCTGCCAGGGAGAATTCCCGCTGGAATTCCCCTACAAAGACATCCCGCGGGAATGGATTGTTTGGTGACATATCAGTTAATTTTTTTTACAGGCCTGCTGTATTTATAGACCAAGGCTGGATACTTGCCGCAAAAAGGCGATGATAGATCCCCCAATTTTAATCCCATCTCCGGCTGTAAGCTGGATTCCTTCCTCTTCCTCAATCCGCTTCGTCAATAAATATCCTGCGCCTGCGCCAGTTACTGCACCCAGGATCGCACCCAGGATAATATACAAACCAAAACTGCCTTGTTCCTCTTGATTTTCTTCATTCATAACCAACTACCACCTTATTAATTATTTTCACCGGGATTGATTAATCAATTTCATAGCGGGACTTTTCTCTGGTAAAAATTGACCTGAATCCCTTCAGATAAGCTGACGGTCGTATAACCGGTTGAACAATAATCTCAGAAAACCTGCTTACTCCATCTCGAATTTTATCGATAAATTCCACTATCCTGCTGGTGATGGGAGGCAACCCTCGAATCATCTTCACTGACAAAACTACACAAGCGGCCAGAATAACGAGAATTACCAAGGAAAAAAACAATACCGGAATGATCAACAGAACAGTTGATAGTTCCGCAAACCGGGAGATATTTCCTGCTCCAATCCCAATCACGACCCAAACACAAATCAGCAGGATAAATATAGTCCCTGCGATTGCCGGGAAGATTATTTGCCAGAAACTTGAACCTGCCGGGGATCTTTTTTCCTCTGCCATGATACCGATATTGTAGCATGGATTTAATTCACCAAGATTAATACTGCTATTGTAAATAAGTTTGATCACGCTTATTCAATAAAGAACTCTTAATTAACTTTCCGTTAAGCAAGATACT
>JAIORG010000291.1 GCA_021108255.1 Anaerolineales bacterium
CTTCAGCCTTGACCTCGTCGAAGCACTCCTGAGGATCAGTGATCGGTTCTTCGTGTGCCAGGTGGGCCATCCAGCCGGTTCCGGTGTACTCCCAGTACATGTCAATCTCACCAGCAAGCAATGCTTCGCGATTGACAGCAGTGCCGCCCAGTCCTACCTGATCATCTACCTCAAATCCAGCATTTTCTAGCGCGATAACAGCAATGTATCCCAGGATGAATTGCTCGCTGAAGTCCTTGGAACCAACTATTACCAAACCTGTCGCCATTTCTTCTTCAACAACAGCGCTTGGCTCATAGCCAGCCAGATAAGTATCCAGGAAGCTGCGGGCAACATCAACGGCATCTTCCTCGTCAATGTCGACGCGCTTGTTCAAATCCATCATCACCTCAGTCGTCAGAGCTTGAGCAATGGGGGCTAGAACATCGACGACACCAGGATTGTCATCAAGCACTTCCTGGCGAATCACTGGAGCCGGGTTGTAGACGGGGAAATACTGCAAATCGTCTTCCAGGTTAAAGAAGCCAAAGGCAGCAATGCGCCCGTCAGTAGCGAAGCCCATAGCTGTGGTGCATTCGCCGTCCTGCAGAGCTTTGTAGGTCAGACCAGAATCCATCATGATCACCTGGTCTTCATCAAACTGGAAGCCATACAATTCCTCCACACCTCTGAAGCCGTCAGGCCGGGCGTAGAACTCCTGGTTGATGCACAGGCTGGCATCGCCACCGTCGTTGATGTGCGCGGACAGGTCAGAGATGGAAACAATGCCCAACTCATCTCCCGTTGCCTGCTGCATCATCAGGGTGTAGGTGTTGTTGAAGGGTGCCATTTCCAACCAGGCCAGGCCATTACCTGCGTCTTCAGCCTTGACCTCGTCGAAGCACTCCTGAGGATCAGTGATCGGTTCTTCGTGCGCCAGGTGTGCCATCCATCCGGTGCCGGTGTACTCCCAGTACATGTCAATCTCACCAGCAAGTAATGCTTCGCGATTGACAGCGGTGCCGCCCAGTCCTACCTGATCATCTACTTCATAACCAGCATCTTCCAAGGCAAGCACAGCGATATAACCCAGGATGAACTGCTCGCTGAAGTCCTTGGAACCAACGACAACCAAACCCTTTTCTTCTTCTGGTACTTCAACAGGTGCAGGCGCGCAAGCCCCAAGCAACAGGGAGATAACTACAAGTACTGCAAATATTAAACTAATTTGTTTCTTCATGAGGTTCTCCTCTTTATCTCGATGTTAATCTAATTAACAATGGTTCAGTCAGCTCTGATATCTCCTCAGTTCATTCCCGGTTGACTGGAAAGCGCAGCAACAAAATGCACTAAATCCACCTTCCTGGACTGCCCGCCTACATAGGCGGCTTAATAATCGACGGTAATTCAGTTTCTAACTACCGAATCCGGGCAAATTGAGCAGATACTGATTAATCATTTCTTTTATAACCACCTCCTCACACTTATTTACCACAACTCATCAATAATTATGCACTCGCTGTAGGAACTACCAGCCTGTCTTGAATCTTTCCCAGGATAAAATCTACCAGGATAGCCATAATGGCAGTTAAAATGGCTCCAACCAGGATTAAGCTATCCCTCATTAGCGGGATGCCAGCGATGATGAATGTCCCCAATCCACCGGCGCCGATGAACGCGCCCAGTGCTGCCGTGCCAACATTGATCACAGCCGCGGTGCGCATACCGGCAAACATGACAGGGAATGATAGCGGTAACTCAATCTGCAGCAGTATTTGGCGGCTGGTCATGCCCATTCCTGTGGCTGCTTCAATGACGTTGGGGTCTACTTCCTCGATCCCGATAGCTGTGTTGCGTACAATGGGCAGAAGAGCATACAGCCAGAGGGCAAATACGGCTGTTTTAAAACCAATGCCAAGGATGCCCATAAAGACAGCCAGGATGGCAATACTGGGCACCGACTGACCGACATTGGCCACTCCCAGGATTAGCCCAGAGAAATCGCGGAATCCCTGACGAGTTATCAAGATACCAGCAGGTACTGCAACCGCGATGGCTAAAGATGTAGAGACTAGGATAAGGCGCAAGTGCTCTGTGATGGCATCCCCTACGCGTTTGAAACCGATCTCGTAGCTGCCCAACATGTTTGCTTCCATGCTCCCCGGTTCGATGGTGAGCAGCAGTCGGTTATAGACAAGTACCGATACAATTATCATAAGAACCGGGATCACTGTCCAACTCATCATATCCTTGATAGTGATCCGGCGAAGTCGCTGCCAAAAATTGGTATCTTCTTTCATTGGCTATACCTCCTCTCCCTCAGCAACAGCATTACTCTCAATGACAGACTCGTGAATCATTTTAGTATCGATCAATCCTCGCACACGGTTCTGTCCATCCACTACGCAGACGTTGGCATAGTCAACCACCAACATTTCCGATAAAGCATCTTTCAGGTTGGTAGTCAATTGGATAGAGGTGGCAGCTGGTTCCAAATATTCCTCCACCCAGCCGGTCTTGCCCTTTAAATCTTTAACCCGGACATACCCTTTCAACGTTTGTGCAGCGTCAACTACGTAAGCAAACCTGATTTTTTTCTCTGTCATGAAACCCACAGCCTGTTTCACATCCTGGGTGGCCTGAAGAAGCGGTGGACGCGAGTTCATTACTTCTTCCACCCGAACCAGATTGAGCCTCTTGAGTGCCCGGTCAGCTCCTACAAAATCTTCCACGAACTCATTGGCTGGATAGGCCAGGATATTGGCCGGCGAATCGTACTGTTCAAGCAATCCACCCACGTTGAGTATGCAGATCTTGTCTCCCATCTTGATGGCTTCGTCTATATCGTGAGTAACAAAAAGGATCGTCTTTTTGATCTCTTGCTGCAAGCGTAGAAATTCATTCTGCAGTATGTTGCGGTTGATGGGGTCTATTGCTCCAAAAGGCTCATCCATCAACATCACCGGCGGATCGGTGGCCATACCTCGCGCCACACCGATGCGCTGCCGTTGTCCGCCCGATAACTCGTGGGGATAACGCTCCAGGAAATCGACGGGCATGTTCATCATTGTGACTAACTCTTCCGCCCGGTGGCGGATGCGCGCTTCATCCCAATCCAATAATTGAGGAACCGTACCAATATTTTCCAAAATGGTTCGATGGGGAAAAAGCCCTATCTGCTGGATGATGTATCCAATGCTGCGCCGTAACTGGATGGGGTCCATTTCGAGCACGTTGCTCATTTCATCCCGCTCATCCAGCACGTGGATAGCCCCGTCGGTTGCATCGATTAATCGATTGACCAGCTTCATAGCTGTGGTCTTGCCGCAACCGGAAGGCCCGACAATGGTGCATATCTCTCCGGTGGGGACTGTGAATGATAGATTGTCTACCGCGGGAGACGACATTCCGGGGTAAATCTTGGTTACATTCTCGAACTTGATCATTATTGTTCTCCTTCACTTAACTTCTTATCAGGCTGCCTCTCTCCTGCCTTTCAATCCCTCAGGAGTCAACCGGTCTTGAAGCCAACCCAGGAAATAGTCCACTGCCAGGGCCAGGATGGCCACTAAAATCGCTCCAGCATAATACCGCTTCTCCTGTGCTCGATAGATACCCTCGAAGATATACCTGCCCAGGGTATCGTTGCCAATATAAGCCGCAATAGATGCGATTCCGATTAGCATAACTATCGACACGCGAACACCAGTCATGATGACCGGTACCGCCATTGGCAGCTTGACTTTGAGCAGAAGCTGCCCCTCTGTCATGCCCATGCCCCGTCCAGCCTCAATGATCTCCGGCATCACCGCTTTTATACCTGTGTAGGTATTACGCAGGATTGGCAGTTGGGCATACAAGATAAGGGCAAAGGCAGCATTAAAAGGCCCAATTCCCAACGGTTTGATCATGGCACCAAACAACGCTACACTGGGTATGGTTAAGATAATACCGGCGATGTAGAGGGTCAGATCGCTAGCCACCTCTCCAGCCAAAAATAGTGCATACAGAATGACAATGAACACTGCTATGATCATCCCTACTGCAGCCGGCTTAGCAATGATCGCGGCCACGATTTCAAGCAGGGGTCCAAAATAGAGATTGTCTATCCTTTTAAGCGAACGGCTCCAGTCTTTCGCCGTACTCATAATCTGGTCAGCCATTCCTTCCCCCAATAATCCCGATGATGCAGCCCAGAGCAGCAAGAATAAAACCAGCGGAATCAAGATAGAAAGGTGGGAAAGTTTCGGCTTCCGGGCAGGCCAGGTAATAAATACACCTATCGTTACACCAAGCACTATCGCGATAGAGACGGAGAAAGCGACCAGCCAGAGATGACCCATCAATAATTCTTGCGCTGTTCCCTTGGTCCACTGCTCGGCGATAAAGAACCATTGAGTAGTGATGACATTTTCCTCGCCAACAATGAACATGGAAGCTACCCTGAATATTCCCCAGGCGAGGAATGGCGCGCCGAGGGTGTAAAAAACCGCACTGGATTTCATCTCGTGTGCCGCTTGCAAAGCAAACAACAGCAATAGAAACCCATAGAGAGCCAACAGAATAACAACGACACCTACTACTCCTACGGGACTTAGGGGATCAAGAACAGCAGTTAACGTCAACCCCAATTTTTCACCTACAAACAGAAAAGCAGTTATGATCATACCCAGGGGTACAATGACAAGAGACAACAAATAACTCTGTTGTGAAAAGCTGCCTATTCCACCAAACCCCCTGGCGATAAAAAATATAAGCAGGCTGAGAATGAAAAAGTCGGTCTCGGCGAAAAAGATCATCCGCATTAACTCAACCAAAGCAGCCTCTGTCCCCATCCCTGTTACCAGGGCAGCCGGCTTGATAGCCAAAGCCCAAAGACCGAGTACCAACCCTAAGAGACCCACCCCCAATACTGTCTTTAGCGGGTCAGCCCGAGTTTTCTGAGCGCGAAATGCGTCTAGATTAGGCTCGGTCAGGATGGACATCCATCCATTCAACATTTCGCGCCAGAATCCGTTTTGTCTTTGTGTTCGTGCTAGATCTGTCGCCATAGTTCCTCCTTTTTTCGAGATGCTCAGAAGCTACTTACTCATGAAATTTGATTATCAAGTCTCCAGAATTCCCCTTCTTCCTCAATAACACTCTCCAGAATTGCCTCTCGGGTAGCTTTAACCTCAATGATTATTGCCTGTCGGGCGATAGCAACATCACGAGTTTGCAATGCATCAATGACGAGCGAGTGTCTACTTTCCAGCGTCTCACCGTCTCGGCATAGAATCATAAAACGGAGCAGCCGATCGTGTAAGCAACCCAACGTCTCCACCAGTTCATAGTTACCCGATGCCTCAGCAATCAGGTAGTGGAAGGTCCGGTTCTCGCTCATGTAACGGATGTATGTTTCATCGTCTTCGTCAGTGTAGCCAGCATGAACGTGTTTGAGCTGTTCTAGCTGCCTATCGGTGATCCGGACCACGGCTCGTTCGATACAAGCTACTTCTAGTATTTCGCGCAGTTCGAGCATATCGCGCAATTGTTTGAGGGTGATGTGGGTGACAAAATATCCAGAGCGGGGCTTGATCGTTACCAGCCCTTCCTGGTTGAGCATCTGGAGTGCATCGCGCACCGGCGTAATGCTAGTGCCGTAGCGTAGGGCAAGCTTATCCAGGTCTAACCTTTCACCTGGTTTGCGATGTCCAACACCAATGGAACGCCGAAGGTTATTGTAGATCAGACTCTTTGAGGTACCATTTGATTCCGAACGAGGCATGAACGCAACTCCATTAATGGCAAACAAATGTACGATAGCTATACTGCGGGGGAATTATTAACTGTAATAGTATCATAATATATCAGTTCTAAGTATAGATATATTAGATATTCACTCTGATTTTCGCCTAGTTTCCTTAAAACCGTCCTATTTGGTGTTCGACTTCCCTAGAAAAACATCTCAGTTTTTCCTCCTTTAGAGAATAAACCTAAGCGGTTTTTGGCTATATTGATAACTATTCCCTGCTATCTGATCCATTCTTCCTTTGATTTCACCAAGGTTGCACCAGGAAGCCAATTGAACCATCCCAATGAACCAATGGGTGCGATTTTCGAGGACCTTGCGTTTCAAATAATTTCTTTCTCAATTGACTTACTCTCAAATTAATAACCCTGTTTGCAATATAGGCGTGGGTTAACGAGGAGGTCCAAATATTGGATAAAAGCCCTTGGCCTGAAGACTATTAACAGCAAAACCCTACCGAATGGTAGGGTTTAGCATATGTGACTTAGTAGGCGATCACTCGCCTCGAACCTATACGTTTCTTTTAGATATTGTCTACGATATTTTGGAAAATATTGCCAATGGCTGGGCCAAGAAGGGATAGAATAACGATCACTACGACTGCAACTAATACAAGAATTAGAGCATACTCTACGAGACCTTGTCCTTTTTCTTTCGGTGCGAATAACATGGTTTTTACCTCCTATCTATTTGAATTTCAATTAAGGTGTATGCATACCTTTCATGTTAATACATATCATAATGAACAACACCTCAAATTGCAATACGTTTTCCCAACAATTATGCAAAGTCTTTCTGGCTCTCAGCTGGCAAAAATAGCGAAACTCCTCCTGGGCCCCCTACCTAATACTTTATCCAACTAAGTTCACTTTACATAATCTTTACCCGGCGGTCACATCTACACCAGGTAAAGTCCAGAGAGATCGGAAAACATTCCACCTATTTGACTGTTGGCTAAGATCATATTAGGCTAGTTTTAGACCATTCTAACTCGAGAAGGAAATCCCAAGCCCAACATCGGAGCTTATCAAAAAGGTGATGAAAGGTAAACGCATTACGATCACACGATACGGAC
>JAIORG010000263.1 GCA_021108255.1 Anaerolineales bacterium
GGGACGCTTGGGTTGAGAGCGGAAACGAGCAGGAGACTCAGGAACCCGACCGGGTTAGAAAGCAATTTGTGGCTGAGCTTCGTCCGGATTTGTTAGTGGATGCCCTTTTCGTGGAAAAGATCCGGATGGACCCTGATTATTTGTTAATTGATGCCCGCTCATCGGAAAGGTATTGGGCCATAGAGGAAAACACAGATCCGATCGCAGGACATATACCGGGTGCAGTATCTGCTCCTTTCTCGGAAAATCTGGATGAAGATGGTTATTTTCTTCCGGACGATATGTTAATAGACAGGTTTAGTAATCTGTTGGGAAATCATTCCCCTGAAAAAACGGTAGTCTATTGCGGTTCTGGCGTCACCGCTGTTCACAATATCATTGCCATGCTTAAGGCTGGATTTGATTTACCCAAATTGTATGCGGGATCCTGGAGTGAATGGATTACTGATCCTGCGCGTCCTACCGTTCCCTGAGTACTGTTTAGAAAATATCCTCTGAAAGGTATACTAGATGAGCATAAATATTGCCCTGGCACAGATGACTTTGACCTTGGGGGAGCCTGAAAAGAACTACCAAAAAGTGTATGATTGGGTAGGTAAAGCGGCGAGTCAGGGAGCGGATATTATTCTGCTGCCTGAATTGTGGGCCAGCGGTTTTGACCTGAAAAACTGTAAATCCTACGCAGCCCCTCTCCATGAAGGCGATTTTGCCAGGATGAGATCTTTGGCGGAAGAGCACAAAATCACAATCGGCGGATCCCTCATCGAACAAGACACTGACGCGTTTTACAACACGTTTGTCCTCTATGATCAAAGCGGGGCAATGATTAATTCTTATCGGAAAGTCCACTTATTTAGAATGCTGAACGAGGAACAATATTTTAAGGCAGGAGATCGTTTAGTGATAGCGGAGACAGAGTGGGGCAAGATAGGCATGGCAACCTGTTATGATCTGCGATTTCCGGAAATGTTCATGGCTTATAGCGTGAAAGGTGTTGTGTTAATCCTGGTGGTCGCTGAATGGGCTCAGCGGAGAATAGCTCATTGGCAGCAATTACTACAGGCCCGGGCGATAGAAAATCAGTGTTTTATCGCCGCGGTGAATAAAACGGGAGTGAGCCAAGGAGAAAAATTGGGTGGTTGCAGCGCAGTGATTAACCCTATGGGTGAATACCTGGTTGAGGGTGGAGAAAAAGAAGAACTGCTATTAGCAGAAATCAACTTGAAAGAAGTAAAAAAGATCCGGAGGTGGATGCCGGTCATGCAGGACAGGAAACCGAAAGTGTATCAGAAATTTTTGAATGAATAAAATTGTTATTGATGGCTCTTGGGGAGAAGGTGGTGGGCAGATCTTAAGAACTTCATTAACTTTGTCGCTGCTAACAAAAAAAACACTCCAAATACACAACATTCGTTCTAAACGGTCTTCTCCGGGATTAAAACAGCAGCATCTGACCGCATTGAGAGCAGCTGCTGAGATCTCTAATGCCCAGGTTGAAGGTGATTTTCCCGGCAGCCAGGAGGTGTTATTTGTCCCGGGGGAGATCAAGCCTGGAAAATATAATTTTAAGATAACAACAGCTGGTTCAACAACACTGGTGATGCAAACGATTTTTATGCCATTATCAGCCGCCTCAAGAGCATCCCAGGTTTCAATAACTGGCGGGACGCATGTTCCCTGGAGTCCCCCTTACCATTATTTGGAGTGGCAGTGGATCCCCTGGATGGCGCGGATCGGTTATCCGGGCACAGTTGAGCTGCACCAATGCGGATATTATCCAGCCGGTGGAGGGCGATTGAGTTGTGCTGTCTTACCGGCTGAATCCATAGAACCTCTCCAAGTGACTGAGAGAAGTAAATTGATCCAAATCCGAGGCATATCGGCAGCATCTAATTTACCCAGGGATATCCCCAATCGCCAACGGCTGCGTTTTGTCAGCAAGCTTGGCCCTTCCTATCCTCTAAATGATATTCGGTCTGCGGTATTATCAGGACAGGGTAAAGGAACATTTCTGACTGTTCTCTTGGAGTTTGAAAAAACGACAGCTTGTTTTACCTCATTGGGAGAGAAAGGGAAACGGGCAGAAATTGTAGCGGATGAACTTATAAAACAGGTAGAAGAATATTTGAACACTCCTGGTTGTGTTGATGCCTATTTACCTGATCAGCTGCTGATTCCACTGAGTTTTGCCAACGGGTATTCAAGTATACAAACCCCAAAGATAACCCTTCATCTGATAACGAACGCAGAAATAATTCAGCAATTTTTACCGGTGAGATTTACAATTGAGGGGGGAATTGGTAAACCGGGTAAAGTAGTTATTAGTCCTTGAACACAAGTAGAGGCTGAAAAGGATTTATCCATCTAAAATTTTTACCATCCCTGTTAAGATCATCAGGATGAGTGTATTTTTCAGGGAGTATGGTGTATAATTTCACGCGGCATTTTTCAGGAAAAATGTCTGGCGTGTGGGTTTACAATATATATGCAGTAAACATGCATTAAAGAATTATAAAAAAAACTAAATGAAATTATCAGGAAGTGGTTATGCTGGAAGAATTTTTTGATCCGAAATCTGTTGCTGTTGTTGGAGCGTCAACTTCACCTGAAAAACTTGGATATGCAGTATTAGAAAACCTTGTCAACGGGGGATATGCCGAGGTAGGGAAAATATTTCCCATTAATCCGAAAGCAGATGAAATATTAGGGCAGAAGGCATACCCATCAGTTCTGGATGTTCCGGATGATATTGACCTGGCAGTCATTGTTATTCCGTACTCTTATGTTCCTGCAGTGCTAGAGGAATGCGGAAAGAAGAAAATTCCTGGTGTAGTTGTGATTAGTGCAGGTTTCCGGGAAGCGGGCATGGAAGGGTTAGAGCGGGAATTGGAATTGCTTGAAATAGCCAAAGAATATCAATTCCGTCTGATTGGCCCTAATTGCCTGGGGATCATTGATACATTTACGCCAATAAACGCATCGTTTTCAGCGGGCACTCCCCCTCAGGGACCAATGGCATTTATGTCACAATCTGGTGCGCTAGGAACCGCGATCCTGGATTGGGCTCAAGCAGGCCGTTTAGGGTTAGCTAAATTTGTCAGCTTGGGGAATAAAGCAGATGTGAGTGAGATTGAATTATTAGAAGCTTGGGCCGATGATGAAGATACAAATGTGATCATGATGTACAGCGAAGGACTGCCAAACGGTCAGGAATTTATCAGAGTAGCCCGTGAAGTTACCAAGAAGAAGCCTGTTGTGGCAATAAAATCAGGCGTTACTAAATCAGGATCACGGGCCGTATCTTCCCACACGGGTTCTCTGGCAGGATCTGAACAGGCTTACCAGGCAGCATTCCGTCAGGCTGGAGTGTTGAGGGCAGAAGACATGGCAAGTATGTTTGATATGGCTTTGGCCCTGGGATACCAACCCCTTTTAAAAGGAGATCGGATAGCAATTGTCACGAATGCAGGTGGTCCTGGTATTCTTGCTACTGATGCACTTGAGAGAAGCGGGATGAGTCTTGCCCGATTAAAAGTTGAAACAATCAAATCTCTTGAAGAACATTTGCCGGACGCTGCCAGTGCGGCCAACCCTGTTGATGTGCTTGGAGACGCTCGGGGAGATCGGTATAGATTTGCTCTAGACCTAGTTGCCAAGGATCCAAATGTCGACGGGATAATGGTTGTATTAACTCCCCAGGCAATGACAGAGATTGAGGGTACAGCCAGATCTGTCGGCACTTTATCTCATAAAATTGATAAACCAGTTTTGGCTTGTTTTATGGGCGAAGCTAAAGTTGAACAGGGGATTAAAGTATTACGTGAGTATGATGTACCGAATTTTTCTTTCCCCGAACGGGCATCCCTTGCCTTCCGGGCAATGTCGCAATACCGAAAAGTCAAAGAAAGGAAAGACCCGGTTTACGAATCTTTTAAAGTCGACAACAAGGCTGTAAAAAAAGTACTTGACCGGACAAAACAGGATGGACGTTATGCAATAGGCGATGCGGAAGCATGGGATATCCTGAAAGCGTATGGATTATCAATACCCAGGTCAGTACTGGCGAAGACTCCCCAAGAGGCAGTAGAGATTGCCGGGGAAATCGGTTACCCTGTTGTTTTGAAAATAGCTTCGCCGGATATTCTGCATAAAACTGATGTGGGTGGGGTCAAGGTAGGATTAGAATCACCAGATCAGGTGCAGGATGCTTTTGAATTAATGATTTACCGTACAGAAAGATATCTTCCTGATGCGCAAGTGTGGGGTTGTCAGGTGCAGGAAATGGCTCCCCCCGGAGGGCTTGAGGTATTGATTGGAATGAATCGGGATCCTCAATTTGGTCCGCTGGTCACTTTCGGTTTGGGTGGAATCTATGTTGAAGCCTTAAAAGACGTTACTTTCAGAGTGGCGCCTTTCACCCGGCTTGAAGCGGAAGCGATGCTGGAAGAAATCCGGGCTAAAGCTCTGCTGGAAGGCATACGGGGAAAACCACCGGTCGATAAAGAGGCTATCATCGATACACTGTTGAGGATGGGGCAGCTAGTACAGGAATTCCCCGAAATCGCAGAATTTGACATCAATCCCCTGATTGTTTATCCCAAAGGCCAGGGCGCGATTGCTATTGACATGCGATTGGTTTTATCAAGTGAGAAATAAGGAGAAAAAATGAAGTCATTATATATTACTTCCGTCGAGAAGTATTCTGGTAAGACCGCTCTCTGCTTGGCTTTGGGGAAACTGTATCAAGAACGAGGGCTTAACGTTGGTTATTTAAAGCCATTTAGTTTACGACCCTGGAAAATCGGTGACAAAATCGCTGATGAGGATGCCGCTTTTGTTATTGATATCCTGGGTATGAACGCAAAACCATGGGAGATGTCACCGGTTGTAGTGACTACGGAAGTTCTTAATAATTATCTTACCGGTAAAGAGAAAATTGATTTTATGCCCCGTGTTTTGGAAGCAGCTAAATTTTTAGAAGAGAAAAAAGACTTACTGCTGCTTGAAGGAGGGGAAAGCCTTCGGGAAGGATATGTGATGAATTTATCCACACCGGATGTTGCCAAAGAATTAGGCAGTGAAATTCTAGTTGTTGTTAAATATTGTGAAGATGCCTGTTTATTGGATGATGTGCTGACAGCAAAGTTCCGTCTTCCTAATTCATTGTCCGGGGTTGTGATCAACCGGGTTCCGGAACATGCGATGGATTTTGTGAATAATGTAGCAGTACCCTTCCTGGAAAAGGAAGGTGTACCTATACTTGGCGTTTTGCCCAATGATCGGGAGCTGGCTGCGCTATCTGTTGGAGAAATAATTGAAGTACTGGGTGCCGAAGTATTAACTTCATGCAGGAATGAAGAATCATTGGTTGAAGCGCTCATGGTAGGAGCGATGACTGAGGATTCTGCGATAAGGAGATTCCGCAAACAGCAAAATAAAGCAGTCATTACCGGCGGGGACCGAACTGATATTCAGCTGGCAGCGATGGAGACATCCACTACTTGTTTGATACTTACCGGGAATTTGCATCCAAACAACTTGATCATTAAGCAGGCAGAAAACATGGGAGTGCCCATTCTTCTTGTGCCCGGGAATACTATGGAAACTGTGGAGGCTCTGGACCGGATATTTGGAAAAACCAGACTTGGACAAAAGGAAAAGCTGGATAAATTCCTTGGTTATGTAAAGGAAAATCTGGATTTGGACAGATTGGATAAAGCTCTGGAAGGCAAGTAATCCGATTAAGTATAAACCCAAAATGAAAGCCTGGTCTATCTATGGAGCTCATTAACAAATAGACCAGGCTTATTTATTTCCCAGATAGATTATGGACTGAAAACCACATCAGCCGGCATACCGGGTTTTAATTGAAGATCGGGATCATTGACAGTAAGTTTAACAGCATAGACTGTATTTTGCCGATCTTCCTTTGTTTGGACATTGCGAGGAGTGAATTCTGCCTGATCAGCGATGCGGATAACTTCGCCAGAAAATACTATGTCAGGGAAGGAATCAGCGCTAAGCTCTGCTTGATCGCCTAGCTTAATTTGACCATAAAGATCTTCTGAAATATATACCGTTATTGTCAGATCATCCAATATTCCTATAGTCATCGCGGTCAAGCCTGCTTGAAGGATTTCTCCTTTTTCGATGGTCCGGGTGAGGACAGTGCCGGCAATCGGAGCATACACGGTTAATTTATCCAGCTGCAAGTTTGCCATATCGAGAGCTGCCTGGGCTTGTTGGATAGCTTTTTGGGTAGTTTCCAGGTTCGACCTGGCCAAGATAACCTGGGCTTGAGTGTGACTCACTGCTGCTTCTGCCTGGGAGATTCCCGCCTGGGCAGCGGTTACTACCAGGGAATCTTCACCAGTAAGCAGGGAGTTTAAGGCGTCTTGGGCAAGAGCATATCTTTCACGGGCAACAGCAACCCTGGCACGAGCCTTCAGGATATCCTCGTAATCAGGATCTGACAGAAGTTGATTATAGGAATTTTGAGCAGCTTCTAGTTCAGATTCTGCAGAATCTATCAAGGTTTGGACAAAATCATTCAATTCTTCTCTGCCTGTATAGCCGGTATCATGATCCTGCAAACTTTCTGCGACCGCGAAAGCGGCTTGAGCGTTCGCTAATCTCTCTTCGGCTGAGATAATTTCCTTACTGCCAATGTCCCGGAGAACTCCAGCAAATCTGTTTTCTTCTGTCTCAATAAAATCTCTTGCATTTTCCTTTTCTGCTTCCGCTGCCCGAATCAGTTCGTCCTTTAAAAAATACCAGGCAGGGAGATCAATTTTAGTGCCCGGATTACGGTTCCAACTTT
>JAIORG010000189.1 GCA_021108255.1 Anaerolineales bacterium
AGGTTGTGGAATGGTACTTGAAAGAACAATCCTGGGCGAAGGATATAAAAACGGACTGAGAGATTCTCTTATAAAATCGTAATAGCCAGGACAAGGTGAAAAACCATGTCCTTTTCGTGTCATTTTTAAGACTGCCTGTACAGCGACCAATGGTTAACTTGATTGTCGATAAGCTAAATACCCATGATAAATTTCCTCAGATTACCACGAACGCTGAAGTTGGTTTTTCTGATTGATGTTCGATCAGAATAGCTTCTTTCCTGTATTAAAGAAAATCCCTATGTCAATAAAAGCCTTAACAAACCTTGACTAGAAGATATGTTACACTGTATAATTCAATAGTTGAATTATGGAACGGGATTGATCTTATGCTGCTATTTTGAAAGAGATCAAGTCAGTGTAAGGGTGGGACCCCTCTGCCAGATCTGTACATAGGTTAAAAAAGCAAAACCTCCGTACCTTATTGGTCTACCAAAATCGGGAAGGATATGATGAATCATAATTAATTCTTTTGCCTGATTTGCCTGGTCTAGATCAATATCTCTGGAGATTTCCCCCCCAATCCATATCTAGGAAATTTCTTTTGTATCAATACCTTGGTCGTAATATAACATTGCCGCAGTTGGTACGCTTGGTACATGGCTGGAAATTTTATGAACCTGTGGATTATCATCAAAGAGGATTTGTTTAAAACCTTTGGCTTTTGCTTCCAGTATCCATTGAGCATGGTTGACATAACAATCAAAGAAGATCAAGCTATTTTCTGGGATAAATTCGGGAAATTGGAATGTTTTCCAATCTTGTTCAAATAATTATACATTCAGATCACCCTATGCGACTTTTTTCAAATTTGGATCAAAGCTAAACAAATTCGCTATCATGGGTATTATTGGTTTGACTTCGGCTTTGATAAAGGACAAGAAATTCACGGATAATTTTGTCTATATTGAAATTGGAATCAGGGAGTTATTATGAAAGGAATAGGTTATGATTCTAACGAAATTAGTGATTGAACGGTAATCCATAAAGTTGGAAATGATCATTGAGAATATTCATCCAACTTTACCAGCAAAGACAAGTTTATCAATAATTATTTGCTCGTTACTCTCTAGGCATTTGGATTTCAGGAGTTTAAAATTGTATGAATAATTTTTTTTCAGTCTGGTTTATGCAAGGAGACGGTAGATGGTCGTGGTGATACTGATATTGTTTTTGTTATTATTCACGCTTCATTTTCTGTTTGACGGGGAAGGTGTTCGGGACGCATTTCTTCGAACCTATCTGATCATTTTTGGTTTATGTGCCATTATTGTGGAAATCCTGTCCATTTTTAATCAACTTGAATATCAGGCAGTACTTATTTTCTGGTTAGGGGTGACTGGAATTACTGCTTTATTGGTTCTCTACAAACTAGTAATCTTTAAAGAAATTAATAAGTTGGGAAAGCTAAAGGATAGATTTAAATCGGTCCGGCAGATTTCCAAGATCAATGTATACATTGTTTTAATCATTGGACTCATTTTATTAATTACACTGATAATTGCAGTTGTTGCTCCTCCTAATAATTATGACTCCATGATATACCACATGGCCAGAGTAGCTGAGTGGATTCAACATAGAAGTGTAAATTATTACTCTACTTCCATTGCAAGGCAAAATTATTCCATGCCCCTGGCAGAATATATGATTTTGAATCTCCAATTGTTAAGCAGATCAGATAGATTCGCAAATCTTGTTCAGTGGTCCGGGTTTTTGATCGCCATCATTGCGGCGTCTGAAATTGCCAGATTTTTCCGTCTTTCCCGATCTGGTCAATTGCTAGCGGCATTCTTTACTGCCACATTACCAATGGCGATTCTTCAGAGTACAAGCACGCAAAACGACCTGATAACGGGTGTATTTTGTATGCTGTTCGCATACTTCTTATTAAGGATAGTTAAATTACATACATGGAGGTATACAATTTTCGCTGCTCTAGCTTTTGGTTTAGCACTGCTAACCAAAGGTACGGCATATGTGTTCTGTGCAGCAATTGGTTTAGCAATAGGGGGAGTGGGTTTATTTATAAATAAGAAAGAAATCAGAATGAAGCTCGTCCGAAGTTTTTTGATGATCATTTTCTGTGGCTTGATTATCAATACTGGAGTTTACGTTCGAAATTACGAACTTTATTCACATCCGCTTTCAACAGCAACTGATCGGGTCACAAACGATAAGATTTCTGGTGGTGTCTTTTATGCAAACTTGATTCGGAATGCTGGCATCCAATTAGCTAGTCCTGTACCTGAGTTGGATGATGTATTAACCAAGATAGTTGCTGCCCATCTTGGAGAAAGTATTTCCGATCCCAGGTCAACATTTATTGGCTCAACCTACCAGATCCAATATTATGTGAATGAGGACGAAGCCGGAAATCTCCTTCACTTCCTCCTGATCACTTTTAGTGTGCTATTGATTCCTTGGATCATAGACTCAGACAATAAAATAATCGGGATTTATACCGGAGCAATTGCACTTTCTGTCATTCTTTTCTCAATTCTATTTAAGTGGCAGCCCTGGGGTAGTAGATTGCAATTGCCCATATTTTTATTAGGGTCTCCCCTGATGGTTTATTTAAAGGAAAAATATCAAGGATCTCGCCGCCTCCTTTCTACTATCATTATTGTTTTTTCTTTATATACCATTCCTTACCTCATATTAAACGAAACACGACCATTAGTGCCGTTTTTTCGGGAAGAATCACCTCTTCGATCCAGAGTTATTAGAAAGATTTTTTCCAACTATCCCTACTTGTACTATGAATACTCGGATGTCATAAGTCCCTTTTATGTGGATTTGTCTGTGCTGCACACTGAACGGAAAACCTTGTATTTTTCTAGTAATATGGATATATACCAGGATTACAAATTGATAATTGATGAAGTGAATGAATTGAATGAGGAATGCATAGGGTTACATTTGGACAGCAATGATTGGGAATATCCCATCTGGACATTAACTGAACGCCATGCATCAGTTGGAAATCCTCAGTTCGTACATGTTGCGGTTAATGATATCTCGAACATGTTTTCCCGGGGAATTGATTGTATACCAAGCTATATCATATCTACACAATTAGATGTTAGGAGTTTAGACTCTGGGATAGAGCATGAAATACTTATAGAAAGACCTACGATCGCTCTTTTAAAAATACGATAGAATACTAACTCACAAAGGTTGATGACTACTATCTGTCTGGATAATAAAATAGTGCATCAAATACAAGGAAAAGGTATAGATGAAGAAAAGAAATCGCGAAAAAGAAACAAGAGACCTGAAACTTGTCATTGATGCAGAAAATAATAAACGAACACTGATTGATTGGCGAGAGCTTTGGCAATATAAAGATTTATTCCGCTTTCTCGTATGGCGTGATATAAAAACCAGATACGCTCAGTCAATCTTGGGTGTGGGTTGGGCAGTTATCCAGCCTGTATTTTCGATGATCGTCTTCACGATCGTTTTTGGCAATCTGGCAAAGATAAGCTCAGAGGGAGTGCCTTATGCAATTTTCAGTTATACAGCGCTGGTACCCTGGACATTTTTTTCCAGCTCTTTAACCAGCGCCAGCAGTAGTTTAATTGGTTCAAAAAACCTGATTACCAAGGTGTATTTTCCGCGACTTGTAATACCGATATCTCCAGTATTGGGAAAAATGGTTGATTTTGGGATATCTTTTCTTATCCTGCTTGGTTTGATGGTTTGGTTTGGTGTAAAACCAACAATCTGGTCATTAATGATCCCAGTTTTTATATTATTAATGATGTTGACTTCTGCAGGCATCGGTATGTGGCTGACAGCTTTATCGATTCAATACCGGGATATTCGTTATGGGTCCAATTTTTTTATTCAACTGCTTATGTATGCCTCACCCGTAATCTATGCATCAAGTAGTATCCCCGAAAAATATCAAGTTCTTTATGCGTTGAATCCAATGGTAGGGGTGATAGAAGGCTTCAGGGCAGCACTATTGGGCACTAGGGCGATGCCCTGGCAGTATTTAGGAATTGGTTCTGTTATGGCCTTATTCTTTTTCATTACTGGAGCGTTATATTTCCGTTCAATGGAAAAGTATTTTGCAGATGTTGCTTAATCACGGGAGTCAATAAATTGTTAATACCTGAGAATCTTCTGTCATTGTTTATTCATTCTTAATCACTAATCGGCATGAATAGTCAACTCTATGTAGAAAAGCACGTAGATTATTTTCCATAATATATTCTTCAACCGCTAATTTTGCGCCTTCGTAATGACCGTAATCATCAATGATCAATACTCCGTGTTTAACAAGTAATGGATATAAATGCTCTAGTTCGTGTTTAGTCGATTCATACCAATCAGTATCAAGTCTTAGAAGAGCTATTTTGTCTGGAAGAATTTCGGGAATAGTGTCTTCAACTTTTCCTATTATAAAATTAAAAAGATGCTGTGGATAATTTGAAGTAAAAACATTTTTCTTTACTTCTTGTAGTGGCGAATAACTCCAGGAAGATACTTTTTCTGATACCTTTGATTCACTGAATTTCTGTATAACACTTTCACCTGTTAATGAGTAAACATCATGATCACCTGGTTCTGCCATCCCCGAAAATGTATCGTAGAGGAATATTTCTCTAGATTGATCATTAAGCTGATTTAGAGTTAAAGCTATGGCAATAATTGATCCCCCTTTCCAAACCCCGCACTCAACGATAGAACCCTCAATATTATTGTTGCTGATGTATTTCACCGCTTCTATGAGAGAATTAATTCTCACTGGAGTTGTCATTGTTCTCTCGCGTACTTCTTCGATGATGGATATATTTTCCTTTGAATAATCTTGTGGGTATTTATTTTGTTTATTCTTGTTCTTTACCCACTTAAGTTCGTAGCCAAAACGGTTTACGATTCGTTCAATTAATCTTACAATCAACTTTTTAACGGGCAACATAGATCAATACCTTTTCTGGGATCGCAAGGATATTTCAATTTTTTTTTGCATAATTGGTTCTCTTCGTTTACATTTGGGTCTTTGTGCCCCACATTATTAAACCAGACAAACTAAATTATCGACCTTTTTTCAGTGGACTCTTCAATATCATAACATCATTTTTATTATTTAGTCTGTGGCCTTCGTTAATAGATGACGCAAGTTCTTTTTAGGAAATTTGGTTGAGTGTTTCACTTACACAATTTGTCATAATTACAATTTCTTTATTCTGTATTTAGATAGATGGATTCCGATGGCCTTAAGAGATTTTATCTCCTTAGGTTTGTGCTATCATTACAGTTATGGTGAATAAGGCTTACTGGTAGAATTGAAATTTTGTATCAGGAAAAATTAAAATATTTGGAAGGAAAAATGTCTAATATTGCAATTGCAGTTGAGAATTTATCTAAGCGATATAGAATTGGTTATGAACAGCAAGCGCGAGATACTTTTGCTGAAGTTCTTTTAGCATGGGTAACTCGTCCAATAAAAAATTACCGCCGACTTAGGGAATTAACCAATTTTAAGGATGAAAATTATCATGACCCAGAAAATGTGATCTGGGCCTTAAAGGATATTTCATTTGCGGTTGAGCGGGGAGAGATTATTGGAGTCATAGGAAAGAATGGTGCAGGAAAAAGTACATTGTTAAAAATATTAAGCCGTATAACCCATCCAACAAGTGGTGTCATTTCACTTAATGGGCGGGTTTCTAGTTTGTTGGAAGTTGGTACTGGATTCCATCCCGAGTTAACAGGAAGAGATAATGTTTACTTGAATGGAACGATCCTGGGGATGACTAAAGATGAGATAGACAAGAAATTTGATGAAATTGTGGATTTCTCTGGCGTTAGCAAGTTTATAGATACACCGGTAAAATTTTACTCCAGTGGTATGGGAGTACGACTAGCGTTCTCGGTAGCTGCTCATCTTGAACCTGAAATTTTATTAATTGATGAAGTCCTTTCTGTTGGGGATGCAATGTTCCAGAAGAAATCTCTTGGTAAGATGCAAGAAGTATCTCGGAAGGGTAGAACAGTTTTGTTTGTAAGTCATAATATGGGAGCTGTTAGAGCACTCTGCTCCCGTGCCTTGCTTATTGAAGATGGTAAACTAAAAAAACAAGGACCTGTAGATGATGTTATTAATGAATACCTGGCTAACAAAGATGTTTCTACAACGGGTTTGTTGGAATGGAACCAGAGCAATGCACCCCAAAGTGAAGAAATTGTATTCTTAGGTATTAAAACAAATTCAAATTCAGGAGAAGTGAAATCTACTTTCGCAATTGATGAGCCATTTGAGATAGTAATCCAGTATAAAATTATAGAGGAAGTCCGAAATTTACGATTGTATTTAAAATTTCGAAACTCACTAGGAGAAGCAGTATTTACTACATTAGAAGATTCCGCTATCCAAAAAGGATTTGTACGTAAACCGGGTAAGTATTCTGCGACCTGCAAGATTCCCCCTAACTTACTGAATAATTTATCATATTTGATTTATGTTGGGTTTGATTCACCCGGCAGTAAGGTACTGGTACCAGGAACTGATTACCTTGAGGTTGATATTATTGATACTTCTGATGGCTATCGATATGCCAAAGGAACATTTGATGGTCCTGTTCGGCCCGAATTTAATTGGGAAGTTGAAGAATACAAGTAGTAAATGATGTGGATAGGAAAATACTTAAAACTATGAAAATAGTATATTTTTCTAAAGGAGTGAGAGGCAGCCGCTGTTTGGCAC
>JAIORG010000029.1 GCA_021108255.1 Anaerolineales bacterium
AAAAAATACCAGGCAGGGAGATCAATTTTAGTGCCCGGATTACGGTTCCAACTTTCAACTCGTTCGGCTGCTTCAAAAGCCAGAGCTTCATTCAGCACTAATTGGAAATGCGCGGAAGCAGATATTAATCCTTCTTCGGCAGCGATGTGGGCTGCTTCTGCCGCGGAGAGTGCAGCACGGGCTCCCTTTTGTTGAGCGAGAGTGGAATCATATGCAGCTCTGGACTGTTCGAGCTGCACGGCAAAGACATCGTCTTCCAACCTGAAAATTGGATCTCCATCTTGTACCTGCTCGCCTTCACTGACTAGCACTTCTGCTATTCGGCCGCTGAGTTCTGAGGCAATAGAGACCTGTTGGGCTTCAATCATACCTGAAGCCTGGATGGTTCCATCTTCTACCTCTGCTCCAAATTCGGCAGCCAGCGTATCACAGCCAGAAAGGAGAAGGAGAATAACGGCAGTTGAAATCAGCATTGAATTGATAGGTTTTTTATTCATTGTGGACCTCCGGTACATTGTCTCGCATGCAGGCGATAAACACGTCTTCCAGTGTAGGATCAACGACGGACATGGAGTTTAGGGTAATTTTATCTGCTTTTAGAAGTTTCTTGATATGGCGAGAAAGACTTTGAACCTGGGGTGTAATCACATGGACTAGCGAGCCATGTAATTCAAGATCTTTGTAATCTATATTCCCGTTTTGATAAGCTTTGCGCAGGATCCTGATTACTTTGCCAGCTTGATCCGTGTCGATTTCCAGAACTTGCCCAGGCATCATGGTTTGTTTTATTTCCTTTAGAGAGCCCTGGGCGATGATCTTTCCCCGCTGGATGAAAGCAAGTCTGTGGCAATGTTCGGCTTCATCCATGTAGTGGGTAGTGATGAAAACAGATATTCCGCGGGCAACAAGGGTGTATAGCAGATCCCAGAATGACCGGCGGGATACTGGATCAACACCTGCGGTGGGTTCATCAAGAAAGAGAACCTCCGGTTGATGAAGTATAGCCGCGCTTAACGCCAACCTCTGCCGCCACCCTCCAGACAGGTCTTTTGTTTGAATGTGTTCAGAACCTGAGAGTCCTGATATCGCTAATGCTTCCTGAACCTGCAGCTTGCGTTTAATGGAATCCAAACCATACACCTGACCGTAATAGTTTAAATTCTGAAGTACTGTCAGATCATTGTAAAGAGAGAAACGCTGCGACATGTACCCTATCCGGGGAAGGATTGATGACGATTGACCATCCATCTCTGTTCCCAGGATTTCAACCCGGCCCTGGGTAGGCGCTAGCAAGCCCAGCATCATCCGGATTGTGGTTGTTTTCCCTGATCCATTGGGACCGAGAAAACCAAATATCTCTCCCTTGTGGAGGGTAAAAGAGACCTGATTTACTGCCCTGAAATCGCCAAAATCTTTGACCAGGTTTTCAGCTCTGCCGGTGATTTGATTATCGTTCATAATCTACTCCAGCTTCCTGCGGACATACAACAGTGAAAATGTATTGATGATGATTCCCAGTATTACAAGAGCCAGGATGCTGGGCCAGAGTGCGGCAAGGCCAGATCCTTTCAGCATAATACTGCGGAGGATATTCAGCCAATGATGAGCAGGGATGATATTTGCCAACAGCTGCATAATCCGCGGCATCGATTCAACCGGAACTGCATATCCTAAAAACATAAAATCTATCATGCCGATCATTAACACCAATAGGAAAGCCTGGTGCTGACTTTTAGAGAACACGGAAATAGCCATTCCTTTTCCAAGTTCAACAATGGTATACCCAAGCGCAAGCACAAAGAGAAGCAGTCCTGATCCCCGGATAGGGACATGGAAAGCGAAATGAACCACGCCCAGCATGAGAGCAAAGTCAGCCATACCCACCAGAATCACAGGGATAGCTTTCCCGAGAATAATTTCAAGTGAGGAGAACGGCATTACCAGCATTTGTTCCAGTGTTCCGAATTCTTTTTCACGTGAGAAGGTAATGGCGGCAAAGAGGAGGATTGTAAACTCTAACATCAGACCAAGCTCTGCAGGAGTTGAGTAATATGCTTCGCTGAGAGCTTCGTTGAACCACACCCTGAGACTGAAATTGAAACCGGCGGTTTGATCTGGGTCCAGGCCGAGATGCTGAAGTACGACCTGTTCCCCCAGGTCATGAACAACTCCTTCAATAGCTCGTTGAGCTTCTCTGGCTGGAATGCTTTCTGCTCCATTGAGGATAACATTTAGTGTCGGTTTGCCCAGAAGTGAAGTTAACTGGGTGGAATAGTCCGGAGGGATGATCAATGCTGCGTTAATGTCCCCGCGGTTCAGTGCGTCTTCAATAGGAGACAAGGATTGCACCTGATCTTCAAGCAGAAAAGTGCCGGTATTTTCCAGGGCGAGAACTAACTCCCTGCTGGCCGGACTGTGATCTTGATCCCAGATCATCAGCGGCAAGTTGGTGATTGGGCGGGAGGTAGCCCATCCAATCGCGAGCAGTTCTAAAGCGCCGCCAATCAGCATGAAGGCAGGCATCCACCAATCACTGCGGAGATGGATAAATTCCTTTTTAACCAGGGCAAGAATTCGGCGTATCATAATGTTTTCAGTTGATGATTTGTCAGGCCAGCCTTTTCTTGAAGAACAAGGCTGATATCAATATAAAAGCTGTGCCGATTATCAAAAGCATAACAGCATTGGGCCATAAAGTTTCCAACCCAATTCCAGTTAGAAAAACCCCGCGGGTAATAATTGCATAATGTGTACCGGGTAGAAACAGGGATTCAAGGCGGGCGATCTCAGGCATGGCAGTAATTGGAAAAAAGATACCGGTAAGAAAAAAACCCGGGAACATCACAACTAGGAATGACATCGCTAAAGCAGCAGATTGTGATTTCATGAATACCCCAATGACCATGCCCATGCTCAGTTCGGCAAATAGAAAAATTGCTGAGAGAGCAATAAAAACCAGGAAGTTACCCTGAAACGGTACCCGGAACCAGAGTATGGCAAAGATGGGAATTAACATCACATTTAATAAACCTACCAGGATATAAGGGACAATTTTCCCCAGGAGGAGGTCGGTTCTTTTGATAGGGGAAACCAACAGTTGTTCCATGGTGCTGTGCTCATGTTCCCGGGCCAGGGTGAGGGCAACTGTTAGGGCTGGGAAACCAAGCACAATCGATATTAATCCTGGAACCAGATCGATTATTGGTTTTAAACCGGGATTGAACCAGGCTTGAACCCGGAGATCAATAGGCTGCAAAGATTCAAGGGGGATGCCCTGTATTTGGAATTGATCAGCCAGAATTTCATTTGCAAACGCTTCAGCCCGCCAGCCGATATGCTCGACTGCAAATCCACCGCTTTCCGGTTCAGTTCCGTCAATGATCACCTGTAGATCAATTCCCTGCAAGGAAAGCAGATCCCGGCTGAATCCAGGGGAGATGATCACAGCAGCCTTAACCTGACCCTGGATCAGCATATCCTCTATTTCTGCGATTGAATCCACCTGGGAGTAAAGATCTAAATCTTCCCCGGCAGTGATGCGCTGGATAAATGCCCGGGATGTGGGGCTTTGATCATAATCGAGAACAGCAAGGGGTACATGTTCTATGTTAACAGCCAGAGTATAGGTCATTAACAACAGGACAACCGTAGGGGTGATTAAGACTAAAATGAAAGTAGCCCGATCACGAAAGATATGCTGAATTTCTTTTCTGGTTACAGCCCAGAGGTGCCGGAATGACATTGTTAATTCACCTGGTCCATTTTTCTAATCAATGAGATAAAGGCTTCTTCCATACGGGGGGAAGCCGTTCTTGCTTCATCGACTGCCAGATTGTGTTCTTTTAGAGCCCTGGTGAGTTGGGGGAGACGGGTTTTTCCTGAATCGACCAGAATATGCAGAGCTTCTCCGTAGGTTTGAATTTCCTTGACACCCGCAAGCGGGGCCAGAACTGTATGGGCTTCTTGCCAGTCACTGGTTGTAATTTTAACCAGGTCGCCATCTAGCAGGTTTCGAATATTTACCGGGGAATCACAGATCACCAGTTCCCCCTGGTACATCAGGCCCACCCGTGAGCAGCGGTCAGCTTCGTCCATATAGGGGGTGCTGACTATAATTGTGGTTCCGTTTAGATGCAGATCAGTGAGAATATTCCAGAATTCGCGCCGGGAGATAGGGTCTACCCCGGTGGTGGGTTCGTCCAATAGAAGTAAAGGTGGCTCGTGAAGCAAGGTTGTGGCGAGGGCTAATTTTTTCTGCATACCGCCGGATAGGTGGGCAGCCCGTCTATTCTTAAATTCTGTTAATCCTGCGAAAGAGAGCAGTTTTTGGATCCGGTCTTCCTGTTCTTTCACATCAACATTATATAAATCAGCGAAAAACATCAAGTTCTCCACCACAGACAATTTTTCATAAAGGCTGAATTCCTGGGCCATGTAGCCGATGTGAGGTTTGATTTCTTCCGGCTCCTTGTTCAGGTCGTAACCGGCTGCAACAACTTGGCCAGCGGTAATTTGTAATAATCCTGCCAGGATGCGGAGAAGAGTTGTTTTACCCGCTCCGTCTGGTCCTACCAAACCGAATAGTTCTCCTTCCTGAATCGATAAAGTGATTTGTTCTAAGGCAGTCTTATTCTTAAATTCCCTTGTCAATTCAGTAATATTTATAAAAGCTGATTCAGTCATTAGTCAACCTTGATTTCTTATCCATAGTCCAGAAACCCTTCGACAGCCTTAATTATAAATTCTTTGTAAATACTTTGAACTATTGTTTTGCTTTACGAATTATCCAGAGAACGAGCAATGCGGCAAGAGCAGGTTCAAATATGACTCCAAGGTTTCGCATTAAGTCGCTGAAACCTAAGGCGGGAATAAGATACCAATCGATTAGTCCCATCACGATAGCAGAGATGACTGCTGCGATGTAGTCTCCCTTAACCCCGATAGGGCGATTATCCTTCCAGATCAATCCTGCCAGGGCTCCGATGATCAAGCCGACAACAATCATGGCGATAATGATAATTATGAGCATCATTTATAAACTCCTTTGTTAGGCTGTCCAGACAGTCTATTACAAGTCTAAATTATTAGTATTAGGCAACTTTCCCAGGGTTAGAGTCTACCTTCATTGTTGAGAAGCAGATTAGCGGTATTTCCCGTCCAAAAGATCGATAGCCTTCAGCAGTATGAACAATGTCGTAATCGAGGGTCTTTGCCAGCAAGCGGATGCTCCGGGGATATTTCTGCGTATAGGCAAAGAAGATGTTTTCAGCTTCGTCGGGATCTAGTTGCTGGGCAGTAGCTTCCATGCGGTTGGGACCAATCTGGATCTTTACCCTGGGATCCTGTTTTATATTCTGGTACCAGTGAGAACGAGTGCCGAATCCTGATACCACGTAGTAGGAATGTTCCTCGGGGGAATAATGGATGATTTCCAGGACTGTTTGCCGTAATTTTCCTGATTTACGACCTGTGTGAGTTAACAGGAGAAATCTGCTGCCCAGTATCCAGCCTAAACCCAATTTATAAAACCAGATAGGCATTCGCCAGGGGATTGCTTTTAGACCGCGGGGAGGATCAGGAAATCTCATACTTAAAACTCCAGTCGGAGCAGCTGAAACAGCTGTTTGATAGCCTACAAGAGAAGTGTTCTATGAAACGAATGGATGCTGTCAATGGTTTATCCTAAGCAATCTGTGTAACAAGGGCAGGCTTGGTTTTTAGCCCTTTGAGTAATAAATTAATATTGGATTTGATATGGTGTTTGATATCAATTTGAGAAGGATCGTATACCCAGAGAAGTACCGTCCCTTCTAATATGGATCCGATGGCAATGCTAGCTTCCATTGCGCTATCTGCTTGAAATTCCCCGGAATCCAATCCTTGCTGGATCAGAGATAACAGAATTTCCAAATGCCTTTGATAGTAATTGGAAATGGCTTTCCTGACCGGCTCCTTCCTGAAAGCAAGGGCGATAAAATCATGGATTAACGGCATCCATTTGAGCATGGACACCATATCATCTGACACACGATCTACATAGATTCCGAGGCGGTCTTCGGCAGAACGGCTATCTGTAAGCAGGGCTTTCAAATCATTTAATTCAGGCTCAAAAAATTTCTCTAGCAGGTTAAGAATAATGGAATCCTTACTGTCAAAATACCAGTATAAAGACCCTTTGCTTAAGCCGGAGGTATCTGCGATATCTGACATTCTTGCTTTATGAAACCCCATTTCAGAGAAGGTTTTCATTGCCGCATCTAGGATTTGGTTTTTTCTTTTTTCGGAGACGTTACTATTTGGAGGCATGAGCTTACTCTCCAGGGGAATAATAAACTGACCAGTCAGTCAATGCATTATAAAGACAATTATTTTCACTGTCAAGTTGGGCCAGTGTTGAAAATGCAACCAGGTTTCGATTTCTTGAGGTTGGAGAAGAGAGTTATCTGTCAGCTGGTGAGGGCAGATACAGTAGTATTGCGTCCAGCTTGTTTTGCCTGGTACATAAAGTGATCAGTAGAATTGATTAGTGATGTTAAATCGCTAATTTCCTCAGTGAGTTCACTAACCCCCAAACTGACGGTTAATTTTAGCTGGTGGGAATTTGCCTTCATGGGGCAGTTGGAAATATTTTTACGGATCCGCTCGGCAACATTGATTGCTATCGGCAGCGATGTTTCCGGGAGGATAAGGACAAATTCCTCTCCACCGTATCGGGAAAAAATATCGAT
>JAIORG010000269.1 GCA_021108255.1 Anaerolineales bacterium
TTCTATCCTTTAATCACAACCAGCGGTTTCAGCCGGGCAACCTTGGCGGCAATGCCGGCCCCGATGACCGTATCCACCACCAAATCGACATCTTTATAGGCCGCGGGGGCTTCTTCAGCCAATCCAGCCATAGATCCAGCCCTGATATAGATCCCATCATTATTAAGCTGTTTCCGGAGATCCTCCCCCCGGATACTTTTTTTGGCTTGTGTTCTGCTCATCACTCGCCCTGCGCCATGGCAGCATGATCCCAGAGAGCGCTCCATGGCCTCTTCAGTCCCGCGTAAAACCCAGGACGAGGTCCCCATACTTCCCGGCACCAGAACAGGTTGACCTATTTTTTTATATTCGGAGGGCAGATCGTCCGCGCCGGGACCAAATGCGCGGGTTGCGCCTTTCCTGTGAACGCAGACCTGGGTTGATTTTCCCCCAATTTGGTGGGTCTCAATTTTTCCTATATTATGAGCAACATCATAAACCTGGAACAGATGCCAGTCGCTCACCTTGCCCGCCAGAACGCTTTCGAATGCTTCCCGGGCGTAATGACTGAGGACCTGTCGATTGGCAAAAGCATAATTGGCTGCACAGCCCATCGCGGATAAATAGGCTTCCCCCTCCGGAGACTCCAGCGGCGCGCAGACTAGAGCCCGGTCAGGCAGCTCAATCCCATAACGGTGAACAGCGCCTTGCAAGGATTTTACATAATCTGAACAGACCTGGTGCCCCAACCCTCTCGAGCCGCAGTGGATTTGAAGCGCCAGATCCCCCTCTCTCAACCCCATCACCTGGGCTGCCTGGTGATCATAAATTTCCGCCACCAGGTCAATCTCAATGAAGTGATTGCCGGCACCCAACGACCCAACCTGGTTTGTTCCTCTTTTCAACGCCCGGGGACTTAAATAATGAGGGTCTGCACCCTGAATGCGGCCGCCTTCTTCCGTTCTTCGTAAATCCTGATCGGAAGCATATCCCTTTTTTTTCGCCCAGCGGGATCCATCCCGGCAAACATCCTCTACCTCCCTGGTACTTAATCGGAAATGCCCGCTTTTGCCGACTCCGCTGGGACAAAATTGGTTCAGAGCAGTTGCCAGTTCATCCAGGTATGGTTTTATTTCCTGATAGGATAATCTGCTTCCAAGCAATCGAACGCCGCAGTTAATGTCATACCCAATTCCACCCGGAGATATAACGCCCTGGGGATATTTTGTTGCTGCTACACCGCCGATAGGAAATCCATACCCCTGGTGCATATCAGGCATAACCATCACGCTGCCAACCAATCCGGGTAAAGAGCAGGCATTGACCGCCTGCTCGAGAGATTTGTCACGGGTAACGCCCTTCAGCAACTCCTCGGACGCAAATATCCGCACCGGAACCTGCATATCAGCCCGGTAGGATTGAGGAATTTCCCACTCATAGGAATTGATTCTTTTTAGTTCATTAATGGAAACCATGCCAGACTGCCTTTAAAGAAGGGGCTCAGATATCAAAGACAATATTCACCTCATAACCATCCGCTGTGGTTCTTATATTCAGATTATGATAAGTGACGGCTTTGATATCTCTCTGGTAGGACTTAATCTGGGCCCCTGTTAACCTTGCCTTGAGAGTATATTCGCTGGAAACGGAGAGTTCTTGAATCTCATACACCATATAATCTTCGGTAAGCCTGTATAGAAGTTCTTCCAGGAAAAGGATTAACAAACCTTCATAATCCATGGCCTCGAGGGAAATGTTTTGCTGTACTGAGGATATTCCCTCCACTAACCCTTCAACACCGGACAGCTGGATCATTCCAGCAGCAGACTGCCGGAAAAGAGAATCTAAATCCTCACCCCAGACCTGTATTTCCAGATCCGCAGTATGTTCTAACTCTTCAAATCCTGCTCTTTTGTTCTCGATCATTACCTTCAGTATACCGAATTCTTCCAAAATTTTCAGGAATTTTAGCTATCAATATTGTGAAACAAATCCTGGCCCTTGATGGTTGAAAATCTGGCCGGGTTCCAATGGGTGATGAATGTCCATCTTGTGTAAAGTTTTTAATTCTTCTATAATTCACCTGATCCTTGATCAGGTGAATAAAACAAGCTCCATTTTATTACGGAGAACATTTCAAAGGATGCAAAATGACAAACCACCCCCTTTTTGCCGTCATCGGCGGCTCTGGTCTTTATAAGATTCCCGGATTAACCGAGGTTACTGAACACTTTCTGGATACTCCTTTTGGAAAACCAAGCGGACCCATTATCCAGGGAGAAATCCAGGGACAGCAGGTTCTGTTCCTTGCCCGTCATGGTGTAGGACATCCGATTAACCCCACCCAGGTGAATTACCGGGCAAATATCTACGCATTAAAAAAATTAGGCGTAAACCGAGTGATCAGTATAAACGCTTGTGGATCTCTGCGGGAAGATTATAAACCGGGAGATCTGGTCATCCCTGATCAGATATTTGATCTTACCAAATACAGAAAGAACTCTTTTTTTGAGGATGGTTTGGCAGCTCATATCGGAACAGCTGATCCTTTTTGTCCGGATCTTTCAGCTCATCTTTACCAGGCTTTAAAAGACAGCGGAGCAAAAGTTCATGATCAGGGAGCTTTCCTGATCATAGAAGGCCCCCGATTTTCCACCCGGGCTGAATCTAATACCTTCCGATCCTGGGGGATGTCCATCATTGGCATGACCACTGCGCCGGAAGCTTTTCTGGCCAGGGAAGCTGAACTCTGTTATGCGTCGATTGCCCACATTACTGATTATGATGTCTGGCATGCCAGAGAAGAAGCTGTCTCAGTAGAAATGGTGTTGAAGATCATCGCTAAGAACACATCTTTTGTTCAGAAGGCAATAGCAGAACTGGCTGAGAATCCCCCGCCAGAAGACCGTTCCTGCAGCTGCTTATCTGCACTGGACGGCGCCATCATCACCAACCCTGACCTTATCCCCGCAAAAACCCGGGCAAAACTCAGCCTGTTGGTTTCAAAATACCTGGAGGAGTAGTCATCATGAAAGAAATAACCATTCCAATTTCACCCGATACCATTAAGGACCTGCATACAGGGGACACGGTTGCCCTCACCGGCATTCTGGCAACCGGAAGAGACACAGTCCACAAATGGATGTTTGATACCTTTATTCGAAAAACCAGGGAGCCGGAAGGTGACGATCTGGAAGTATATGAAGCTATCAAGCCAATTTTTAAAGAAAGTTTGATTTACCACTGCGGTCCGGTAGTATCCGGATTAGATACCGGTGAGTATAAATTTGTCGCTGCTGGACCCACCACCAGTATTCGGGAAGAACCCTATCAAAGTGAAGTAATGCATCATTTTGACCTGCGAGGTGTGATCGGCAAAGGCGGCATGAAAGCAAACACATTACAAGCCTGCCATGATGTCCCGGCAGCTTATTTCCATGCTATCGGAGGAGCCGCCACCCTAATTGCCGAATCTGTAGAAGAGGTTGTGGGTGTCTACAAATTGTCCTTTGGCGTCCCGGAAGCTATCTGGGTGTTAAAAGTTAATCAATTTCCAGTGGTGGTCACCATGGATTCTCATGGTGTCAGCATTCACGATCAGGTGGAAGCGGAGTCGAAAAAGAAACTTGAGGGCTTACTTAAGAAGTAGTCAGTATTTTGTATTTAGTAATCACTGTCATTGCGAGCCCTTCGCTAAGAACTCCCAGAGCGGACACGTTTTGACCCCGAGCACTTCGCTCCGCTCTGCATAAACTCCGCCGAGGGGGAAGTCGAAGGGGTATCGAAGGGCGCCTAATTTGAATTAATCTGTCATTGCGAGAAGAAAAGCACAGCTTTTCGCCGCGGCAATCTCCTTTTATTACCAGGAGAACGCTTTGTCGCCAGCCTCCTCGCGATGACAGTACAGGGTCGAAGGGGAATGGTTACCTTCTTCAGCAATTCCTAACAGTTTACAAAAACGAGATGTTTTCTTCTTTCCACGTCTCTTTTTGGTCCTAAGTGGTATAACTTGTTCAATTATGGAATGGAATAAACGATTAAACTCGGGGGTTGATAAAAATTGGCTGCAGCTGATCTCAGGGTTGATGTGGACCGGGGTTGGCTACTACCTGATATACCTGGCAGTGGGATGGATATTTACTCCGGCCGTTTCCCCTCTCTGGATTTATTGGGCTCCCGGTTGTTTTTTAGCCCTGCTCATTTATCAATTCGGATTTACCGGACTCGCAAAAAAGAATATCCTCAGAATCGAAAACATACCTGCCGAGAAACCCTCCATTATTGCCTTCCAGGAGTGGAAAAGCTATCTGATCATCATATTTATGATTGGCCTGGGAATCTCTTTGAGAAAATTTACCCCCATCCCTAAACCTCTGCTGGGAATTTTATACCTTGGAATAGGAGGTGGAATCGGTTTATCCAGTTCTGTTTATTATATTTACCTTTGGGAAAAACACAGAGAAAACTAAATAATCCATAACTAAATCCCAATTTTGGCGTCTTAAATTAAGTGATGATAATCAAGGATCAAGGAAAACTTTTGGAGAAAGCCCGCACCTTCAACCAGGCAGCCTTGGGGGAAGTCTATGATCTGTACAGCGATGCCTTGTTTGCTTATGCCTATAAACACGTCGGTGATGCCCAGCTCGCAGAGGACCTGGTTGCCGAGGCTTTTCACCGCTTATTGAAAGCATTTAAAATCGGCGGAGGACCAACAGAACACCTGCAGGCCTACTTGTACCGCATCACTCACAACCTGATCACCGACACCTACCGCAGGGAACCGCCACCGCCATTGGAACTCCAGGAAGATCGTTTACCGGGGGAAGATCAGGGACCCGCCGAAATTGTATCTGATAGGCAGGAATCAGAACTCGTCCGCCGGGCATTGCGCTTGCTGACCCCCGAGCAGCGCCAGGTTATTGTGCTTAGATTCCTGGAAGGTTGGAGCACTCAAGAAATCGCCCAGGGTATGGAAAAATCTATTGGCTCCGTGAAAGCACAGCAGCACCGTGGGTTGGCGTCTCTGCAGCGGATTCTCTGTGATAATCAAGAACAAGAATAAAATATTCCAGTGACATTCCTCAATCTCAAAACCACCCAATTAAATCATTTCCCAGCGGAGACACTGAATTCCGGATCTACCCGTATCTTTTTGTCATTTTTGGCGTCTTATAGTGTACGGGGAACTATTTAATTTGAACTTATTTATATTTTAAAGGCTTGATTATGAATAACAACGAAATTAACCCCAAATTACAAAAACTGCTGGAAAGCCTGCAGGAAGTTCCTGCCCGGGATCTTCAGCAGAAACATATCGGAAGAGAGAAATTCCTCTCCCAGGCGAAAAACATTCAACCTAGCCGAACCCCTGCCCGCGCCTCCAAAACAAGAGTTGAGGCACCGCTCAGGAAATCCTGGGCACCCAGGATGGCCACCATTCTCGCTGTTGTCTTTTTTGCTTTATCCAGCATCGGCGGAACCGTCTATGCCGCGCAGGACAGCATGCCTGATGATCTGCTTTACCCGGTGAAAACCCTCACAGAAGATATCCGGATTGGACTGGAATCAGACCCTGAAGAACGTCTGGATTTGTATGCGTCTTTTGCGAACCGCCGGCTGGAAGAAATTGAAGCCCAGATCCAGGCAGGAGAGGAAATCTCCCCCGAAGCATTGGCACGACTGGAGAAACATTCAGAAAAGATGCTCCAGCAAGTTGCCCAAGTGGGAGAAAAAGGTCTTGAGAATGCCCTCAAGCAGGTCCAACAAGCACTGGAAAAACAAAATCAAATGATGGAAAAACTCCAGAAACAAACCCCGGGGCCGGAAGTAAAAGGTCTCCTAAAAGCCCAGGAGAAGCTTCAGGAGCGGCTGGAGCTGGTTGACAATGGACTGCAGGAACCCCAGGGGTTTATTAATACGATCAAGGAGAGAAAAGAAAAATTAGATCACCCGGGACAGGGAAATGATAACTCTAACAAACCTGAGACCCCTCCCGGACTTGAAAATAAAGACAAGGATAACAAGGGAAAAAGCGACTCCTAACTAGATCTCACACTGGACACAGCTGGAAATGATCCCCAGGCAACCTTGAATATCCAAGGAAAATAAATTACTAATTGCTGCCCATTACAAATCAGGAGGCAGGATGCAAACCAAACCCAAATTTTTCATTTCAATGCTTTTAGCAGTAACTATCCTTCTCGTCAATTTCGGTGGTATGACGGGAACAGCAAACGCTGCACAAGGAATTGATGAATTAATAATTAAAGTTACTCCTTTAATCAAAGAGTGCGGAGCCGTTGAATATACCATCAGCTGGACAGGCGGCTCTCCACCATACCTCGTCTATATGGACTATGGCGATGAGGATACATCCGGCCTTCCGATTGAAGTAGGTGAAGTGGGTATAGAGGTAAAGGACAACAACAAAATTATTCTCAACCATATCTATACTGACTATGGAGATTATGAGTGGACCGTTCGCGTGGAAGAGAAAGTTGAGGAAGGACTGGTAGGACTAGTCGGCTCACTTGTAGATATCATCATCACCATTGATGGTCCAACAGTGACTTTAAACAGCACCCCGTTCCCCCCAGTGATAGTCCTGGGCGACACAATAGATTTTTCCGCTGCAGTCACAGGCGGAACCCCGGAATATGTATATGTCTGGAACCTGGGTGACGGCATTGGGACTGGTGATACCGCAGCTCTTCCTCCCTATACCTATACCGAAACCGGAAAAT
>JAIORG010000041.1 GCA_021108255.1 Anaerolineales bacterium
AAGACCTGGTTGTTTTTCGTAACCAGGGTAACGGTCTGCTGCTCAGACAAAGCACCCGCAGTTTCTTCCCCGCCCAAGATCTTCCTACTGAGAGCTTCTTTCATGAGCTGTCCCCAGATCCGCAGTGCCACAAAAGCGGACGTATCTGCAGTCAGTTCTTTGGCTGGAATCTGGAGTTCATCTGAGATGTACTTAGCTAGCAGCGCATCATACAATCCTCCCCCAAAAGGTTCTTCGTAACGATTGATATTGTCTAGAATACCTGTTTCCGAATTAAATTTTCGTGCATATGCCGTTGTAGTGCTAGCTCCCACATCCAAAATGAGATTAACTTCCTGCGAGTGAAATAGATCTAATAAAGATTGATCTCGAAGGCCCAGGATTACTCCTTCCGATTCTGGAACAAAGTGTATTTGATCACATATTTCCGCAGGGAAACATTCCAGAATCACGTGGTAAAAATCATCGAAGACTTTACCTTCATTTTCCGAGACCCACCGATCAGGATAGGCTATTGAAAAATGAATGTTGTCATCAAAAGGTTCAGCATTATATTTTTCTTCCCGGACTTGGTCAATGAGAGTTTTCAGCAACAGGCGCGTGAAGAGAAGTGCCTCGAAATGGCTGTAACGCAGCTGGTGAGGAGAGGGGTTTTCCAATAAATGGGATCCAATAGATGGTTTAAAAAACTCCCGCACTCGATTCCGGATCTGACTGTCCTCCAGCACGGTTAGGGCCGTTTCCCCCATGGACTCAATTTCCGTGCCCTCTTTTGTTAATGTCAGAACAGCGGGCAGTTTTCGATCTGTGAAATTGGACAACGGTGATGAAAGCGGACTTGTGACATGCTGAGCCCGTTCCCCATCATAATGGTATTCCATGCGGTACAGGCGCCAATTTACCGTTCCGCAGTCCAAAGCATACAATGTAATCTTATTCCCTTGAGCCATTAGATTTTAGTTTCTACTCCAACACGTTCACTCTTGTCCAGAGTAATAATTTTTATCTACCCTTGAATTATATACAAGATTTTTCTTTTTCTTCAACAAACCTTCCAATAAAGGATAAACTTTAGAAACCTCCTCTCCAGTATAATACATATCATATAAGGTCAATATACATTATAAAATTAAAGTATATCCTAAATCCAACAATGGAAACTCAAATCCTCGATCCCAAAAGGCAGAAACAAGCCAAAGAATATGCCAAAATCCGGCGCCGGTTCATGCTGCTCGACCTGGTACTGGGAACTGTATTGCTGCTAGCCTGGCTCCTGCTGGACTGGTCTGTCCTCTTGCGGGATTGGATCTTCATTTGGACTCAAAACCAATGGCTTGTTGTCATAACTTTTGGAGCTGTATTTGGCGCAGTTTTTTCTGTCCTGGATCTCCCGCTGACATTTTATTCAGGTTATGTCCTGCCCCACCGCTATGGACAATCCAATCAGACCTTAAGCGGTTGGTGGGGCGATTTGATCAAGAGTGCCCTGCTGTCTGCAGTTATTGGCGGTTTCCTGCTGGAAATCGTATATCTTGTATTGAGAACTGCTCCAGATACCTGGTGGCTCTTTACTGCGGGTTTTCTACTGCTGTTTAATGTATTGCTCGCGAACCTGGCTCCTGTGCTATTGTTTCCCATCTTTTATAAATTCTCGCCACTCAATGAAGAACACGCGGACCTTCAAGAGCGTTTAATTAAACTGGCGGAAAAAGCCGGCACAAACGTGGAAGGGGTGTACAAATTCGATATGAGCCGCCGGACCAAATCCGCTAACGCCGGGCTGACCGGGTTGGGAAATACCCGCCGAATCATTCTCGGAGATACTTTATTGAAAGAATTTTCCCCGGATGAAATTGAAACTGTCCTGGCTCATGAATTGGGACATCAAAAGAATCATGATATACCGTTGGGAATGGTTGTCCAATCCATCGTGACCCTGGGTGGTTTATACCTGACTTCCCTGGGATTATCCTGGGGAATCTCCCAATTTGGATTTGGGTCCATCTCCGACATTGCTGCCCTGCCATTATTTGCCCTATTCCTGGGCGCTTATGGGCTGCTCGCTATGCCCCTTAGCAATGGATTCAGCCGCTGGCGTGAATGGCTGGCAGATGATTTCGCACTTCTTCTGACTGGAAATGGCGAAGCTTATGCTTCCGCGCTGACCCGCCTCAGCAATCAAAATTTAGCTGAAGTAAATCCTGATCCCTGGGTAGAGTTTCTGCTTTCTTCTCACCCTTCTCTCGAAAAACGGATCCGGAACGCGAATTTACATCATCCACTACCCTAGTAATAAATCTGTGGCTTTATTCATCCTTCTATTTATCCTTCCCAGGAGTGATCGATGGTCATTCATCATTTGAATTGCGGAACTCTCAAAGCTCCCTTTATCCACCTGGACTCTATCGTCTATTGCTTGCTGGTTGAGACCAGCAGTAGCCTGGTATTGATAGATACCGGATTTGGATCCCGGGATTATTCTGCCCCCTCCCCGAAGATGCGTTTTTTCCTGCATTATATGGGAGTGCCCCGTAATGTGGATGAGACGGCGTTATTACAGGTAAAGGCCCTGGGCTATGACGTTAAAGATGTCAGACATATAATCCAAACCCACCTGCACATTGATCACGCAGGCGGATTGGTAGATTTTCCCTGGGCAGACATTCATGTCTTTAAGCCAGAGTATCTGGCAGCCAATAAACCCAAAGGAATGATGGAATTTGCCTACGATAAGACCCATTGGGCTCATGATCCAAAGTGGGTTTTTCACGAGAAGCCTCTAGTTGATTGGTTTGGATTTGAGTCCATCCCGGCACTCAAGACACCTGAAGCGGATTTCCTGCTCATTCCCCTCCCCGGGCACACCCGAGGACACTGTGGAGTGGCTATCGGCAAACCCGGGAAATGGCTGCTGCACTGCGGAGATGCTGCTTCACCCTTCCATCGCGACACTGATCTCCACAACCGGGGAGAATCCGCTTACAAGTTAAGTTTTCTTTCCGCTGGTTTTACTCACCGGCTAATAGGGAGCCATGTCCCCCAGCTTCGCAGTTTGGTCAGGGATCACGGCGATGAAATGGGGGCAATCAGCTCTCACGATATATTAAGTTATCGAGAGTTTAATTCCCTGCCAACCCGGGATTCTTAATTTATTGATTAAATATTTTCAGGAGATTAATATGCTATTAGAGGTCGGACAAAAAGGACCAAAATTTAAACTTCCTGATGAAAATGGACAAGCCCACCAATTATCAGACTATCAAGGCAACTACGTTCTGTTGTATTTTTACCCCAGGGATAACACTCCCGGATGCACGACAGAAGCCTGTAACTTTCGAGATGATTACAGCCACTATAAAAATGCGGGTGTGACCATTCTGGGCGTCAGCCCGGACTCCCCGGAAACACACACTAAATTCAAAAACAAACTCAACCTTCCCTTTACTTTATTGGCTGATGAGGATCATCGAGTCTGTGAGCTATATGGGACCTGGGGTCCAAAGAAAAGCTTCGGGAAAGAATATGATGGCGTACACAGGACCACCTATCTAATCAATCCTGAAGGCAGTATTCAAGAGGTGTATAAGAAAGTATCACCTGCCAAACACAGCGCTGAAGTGTTAGCAGCTATAGAAAACTCCTAAATAACAAAAACCCGGTGCACCTGAAGTGTGGCTCAAGGTGCACCGGGATGTGTTTGATTTATCCTGCAGCGCCCATATTTTGTGCGCTGTATTGTTAATTATCCTACAGGGATGGGTTCTTCCTCTTCTTCCGGCAGGAAAGATTGGTTAAATTGAGCTGGATCTCCTTTCTCCAAGATGATTTCACCCTCCTCGGCACCATCTGGAATGGTTGCATCTACCAGCACAATGTCGCCCGCGACAAACTTGCCTGAAAGTACCGCGTCAGAGAGTTGATTTTCGATCTTTTCCTGGATCACACGGCGCAGCGGGCGGGCTCCCATTTCCGGGTTGTATCCCAGCGTTACCAGCAGATCCACACCCTCCTGGGTAATTTCCAGCTGCAAGCTCTTCTCCACCAGCCTTTTTCTCACTTTATCCAATTCAAGGGTAACGATATCCCGAATATTATCCCTGCTCAGGGCATGGAATACAACCACTGAGTCGACCCGGTTAATAAACTCCGGGCGGAAGGTGTTTTTCAGGGATTTGAGCAGTTTCCTGCGCATGTCCTCATAATCCCGCTTGCGGGTTTTTTCCTCGTCCTGGGTCAGCTCAAATCCTATCGAAGCATTGTTCTGAATCAGTTCAGCGCCGATATTGGAGGTCATGATCACCATTGCGTTTCGGAAGTCAATTTTTCTCCCTCTGGCATCTGTGATATGGCCTTCTTCCATGATCTGAAGCAACATGTTGTGAGCTTCCTGATGGGCTTTTTCAATCTCATCAAAGACCACAATCGAGTACGGCCTTCTGCGGATGGCTTCAGTCAACTGCCCGGCATCATCATAACCAATATAACCGGGAGGAGCGCCAACCAGCCGGCTGACGCTGTGTCTTTCCATGAATTCCGACATATCCAGCTGGATTAATGCATCCTCACTGCCAAAGATAAATTTTGCCAAGGCTTTGGTGAGTTCTGTTTTTCCCACACCTGTTGGCCCCAGGAAAATAAAAGATCCTACCGGCCGTTTGGGATCTTTTAATCCCGCCCGGGAACGGCGGACCGCTTTAGCGATCTTTTCGATTGCTTCTTCTTGACCAATAATATGTTTGTGAAGTTCCTCTTCCATATGGAGCAATCGATCCGATTCCTCCTCAGCAAGCTCCATCACCGGGATGCCGGTCCACATCGATACTATTTCAGCAATATCCTCGACAGATACCGTGGGGCTACTGTCGCGGTCCCAGGCGGCTTTAAGCTCTTCGAGCTTCACTTCCAGGGCATTCTCCTGACTCTCCAGCGCTTCTATCTGCCCTTGATCCTTTTCTGCCCCTTTCAGCCCTTTGCGGACTGCACGGAGTTTATGAACGATCTCTTTAGCTTCTTCACCAATAGGGTTTTTATACATCCGTACCCGGGAGGAGGCTTCGTCAACTAAATCAATGGCTTTGTCAGGCAGGAATCGATCTGACACATACCTGGCAGACAGATCGGTTGCCGCTTCCAGCGCTTCATCAGAAATTTTTAATTGGTGATGTTCTTCATAGGCAGGGCGGATCCCCTGCAATATTTCAATCGTTTCTTCCTGGCTGGGTTCTTCTACGGTTATAGGTTGGAACCGTCTTTCCAGGGCCGCATCACTTTCTATATGCTTGCGGTATTCATCCAAGGTTGTAGCACCCACCACTTGTAATTCTCCACGGGAGAGAGCAGGTTTTAGAATATTAGCGGCATCCATGGCAGAGCCGGCTGAACCTGCCCCAACCAGCATATGGACTTCATCAATAAATAATATTGCGTCAGATTGTTTCAATTCAGAAATAACCCGTTTCAGGCGTTCCTCAAATTGTCCCCGGTACATGGTGCCAGCTACCACTGAGCCCAGGTCTAATTGCAAAACCCGCTTGTCAAGCAGAGGGGCTGGAACTTCTCCATCTGCAATACGCTGAGTTAATCCTTCAACGATTGCTGTTTTTCCCACTCCGGGTTCCCCGATGAGGGCAGGGTTATTTTTTGTCCGGCGAGCGAGAATTTGAACCACCCGTTCAATTTCAGTCTCACGCCCAATCACCGGATCCAGCTTCCCTTCCTCGGCGAGATCAGTAAGGTTCACTGCCAGCTGATCTACCATCGGTGTTGTGCTTTTGGATTGTGCTCGTTTGGTCTTTCCGACTTGTCTTCGTTCTCGCTGCTGCTTGCTTTTTTCTTTTGCTTCTTCCATTACCCGCAGTGTTTGACGCCTGATTTGATCAGGAGTTAAACCAAGCTGGGTTAACACATCATTGGCTACACCTTTTTCATAAGCTACCAGCCCAAGCAGGATGTGCTCCACACCAATATAATGGTGGCTTAAATTCCTGGCTTCTTCCACTGCCAGCTCGAGAACCCTCTGAGTTCCTGGAGAAAGAGCCAGGGCATCTCCGCTGTATTCTCCATAGCCAGTTATCCTTTCAGTTATTGTCAGGACACCCTCGGTATCCAACCCAAGTTCTCGAAGGACTCTACCGGCAATTCCACCCTCATCAAGTAATAAACCCAACAATAAATGCTCGGTTCCAATCTTTGAGTGCTGCATTCGTTCAGCTTCTTTGTGCGCTAAACTCAGAACCCGCCGGGCGCGTTGGGTAAATCTTTCCATACTAGCCAAAGTACAACCTCCCGCAATAATCCGGTAAATACCCGGATATTACTGTGAATGTGTATATATTCGTCTCCCCGCTGGTTTTTGTAAAACCATTCTACCAAATAACCCTTCAATAACTCCTCAAGGGGAATATATTAATGAAATTTATATACTGTGTTATTCCCAACAAAACCCTGTGATCATGAGAATAAAAAAAAAGCGCATCCGGTCAGATGCGCTTTGATCTTTCAGATTTACTCTTCATCTGGAGGAGAGTCTTCCTCTGGTTCTTCGTCTGAGGAAGGTTCAGCCGCATCCTTTTCCGCTTCTTCTGTACCTTCTGCGTCCTCTTCCTCGTCTTCTTCTTCCTCGTCCGCATCCGCGTCTGGTTCTTCATCTGCGGGAGGTTCAACCGCGTCCTCTTCCTCGTCTTCTTCTTCCTCGTCCGCATCCGCGTCTGGTTCTTCAT
>JAIORG010000060.1 GCA_021108255.1 Anaerolineales bacterium
CCCATCCCGGGCATCGTCACCCATGGTGGCAGTCCCGAGCATGACAGAATCTCCTAAACGGACAGTCACTGCTCCGCCTGCCTGTTCTGCCAGAGTTCCGGTTTCAATAATGATCTCTTTGTCGTGCACTAATGCTGTATATTTCTTTGATTCTGGTTTCATTTTTATCTCCTGCCGGGCATTCAAGGGTCAGGGATTGGGAGCTAGGGACAAGGGTTTGTTCATACCTCCCAATACCCAACCTGACTAGAATGCACGGACTTAGTACAATAATACGCTTGAATAAGCCGTTACTAATTCTTCTTTTTCAATATTCAGTTTTCTTACTGGTGAGAAAGTGATCCACCGCTCTGGTTGGCCCCCTCGTAATCCGCACTGGCCGCACCGACAACCGCACTTCCCCGTAATTCTCAAACTCACAATACTAGCAAAAAGAAACCGAGGGGGCAGCAGTATTGCTTAAACCCACTCGGCTTGGAAACTTTACTTTCTCCGTAAGCCTAAACTATCGCTTATCGCGATATATCTCTGGTAGTCTTCCTTCCGTAAATAAGCTAACAATCTCCGGCGCTGTCCCACCAATTTCAATAATCCCATCCGGGATGATTCATCGTGGGTATGTTCTTTAAGATGATCGGTGAGTTCTAAAATTCTTGTGGTTGTGAGAGCAATCTGAACTTCCGGGGATCCGGTATCTTTCTGATGTCGTCCAAACTCTTTAACAATCTCTTCTTTTTGTGTTTTGGCAAGGCTCATGACGTCTGCTATCTCCTACTATATTTTTATTAATTGCTTTCTAGCAGGTCTCCGAATCCGCAGCGAATGCCGCAAATTGGTCTAGTCAGCAGGGAAATTATACCAAAGACATCCTGATTGGCAAGGATAATCATTCTTCCCCAAAAATTTGAAGGGCTTGATCAATATCCGCCTTAATTTGGGCTTGCAGGGCGCTAACCTGGTCAAATTTCATTTCATCTCTCAATCGTTCAACAAATTTCAAACTCAATTCTTCGCCGTAAAGACTCCCTGAAAACTCCAACAAATGAGCTTCTATCCGGGGAGAAAGTATTCCGTCTCCAAAAGTCGGCCGAAAACCGATATTTGTGACTGCTTTCCAGGTCTGCCCATCGACATCAGTCAGGCAGGCGTAAACTCCGGGTTTAATATCAACTATCTCCTGCGGTACATCAAGATTTGAGGTAGCAAATCCAAGGCTTTTCCCCCGATTTTCACCGACGACCACTGTGCCAGTGACCTCAAAGGGCCTCCCCAGTAAAGCAGCTGCCTCTCGCATTTCGCCTTCACGAATACTTTTCCGGATCCGGCTGGATGAGACTAATTCTCCATCTATTGAGTAAGGCAGGATCTCTTTGAGAGCATATCCAAATTGCTGACCAAGGTTCTTCAGGTAAGCAGGATCACCTTCCCGGTTCCTGCCCAGCGCAAAATCGTACCCAACCCAAAGCCGGGAGAATTGAAGACGCTGATGCAATAAAGCAATAAACTCCTTGGCTCTCATTTGAGAAGTTTCGCTTGAAAAAGGGTAAGTCAGGACAATATCCACGCCAAGATCACCCAACAATTGAGCCCGTTTACCAGGGAGCGTAAGGTAAAACGGACGACCCTCTTTTTTTATGATCAATTGAGGATGAGGATGAAAAGTAACTACAACGGCAGGCTGCCCATTATCATGAGCACCCTTAACAAGATCACGGATAATCTGCTGGTGGCCTAAATGAACCCCATCAAAACTGCCAATTGTCAACCAGGATTCTTCCAGATGAATTTCTTCTACGTTGTGGAAATGCTGCATTCTGTTTCCTGCCAAATTTTACGGTGTCAGCTCGTGATAAAAACTTTCCTGGGCTGCCAGGCTTGTTCCCCTTCCGCTATTTCCAGGAGCGCAATCAAATCTCCTTGTTCACTTAATCCCCTTGCCCAGCCTGTGTCACCTGGTAAAGCGGGAATCCGAACACCGTGTTTTATTTTTTCTGTATCATCCGCTGATAGTTCAAGCGTATGCCAATCTGCCAGTGTCTCCGCAGCAGGAATGAGGTGTTTATACCAATCCCCAGCTTCAAATGAATCTTTGAGTTCCTGCAGGCGGACTGCATCCCGGAGAGTGAACTGACCATTCTTTGTCCTTCTCAAACCGGTTAAATGCGCGCCTACTCCAAGGTCATCGCCTAAATCGTTAGCCAGGGAACGTACATACGTTCCAGAGGAAGCGTACACGTCTATCACTGCCTCCGGCGGCGCCCACTCAAGAAGTTCCAGGTTATAGACATCAATCATCCTGGGTGCCAATTCTACTTCCTCTCCCTTTCGGGCCAATTCGTAGGCTTTTTTCCCATTCACCTTTACTGCGGAATGCGCGGGAGGGACCTGGGAAATTGTTCCTTCATATTCCTTCAGCAGCTCCTGAAAATCAAGCTCGGTGATATGCTCCACTGATTTGGTTTCCCCAACCTGTTTCCCTTCTGTATCATAGGTGTCAGTTGCTACACCAAACTTGAGGATAGCCTGGTAACGTTTATCAGAGGCAGATAGAAATTCACTTAATCGGACTGCTGGGCCAATTAAAACCACCAGCACACCTGATGCCCTGGGATCGAGGGTTCCGGTATGACCGGCTCTACGAATTCCAGTACCATGGCGGACCACTTTTACCACATCATGGGAAGTCATTCCGACCGGTTTATCCACAACCAGAGCCCCGGTTACAAAATCTTTCATATCATCTTGATTCATCTTTTTTATCTCCCCAACTATTTTTCCAGACGCTTGCGGATTATCCGGTTCCGTTTAAGGCATGTCTGGTTGCCTTTATCACATCTTCTTGCACTTGTTCCAGGCTTCCTTTAATCTCTGCCCCGGCAGCGGGTTTATGTCCACCCCCGCCAAATTCAAGTGCTGTTTTTGAGACATCAAAACCGGGACGCGCACGCCAACTGACCTTCACAGTCCCATTTTTCTGTTCAACAAAAACGAGACTGATATCTGTTTCCTTAATCGATGCCAGCAGGTTAATTAAATCTGCATCATCCCGTCCGGGATAATCAGCCTTTTTTCTGTCTTCCAAACTGAGTGAGGTCCAAACCAGCCGGTCTTCCAAATTAATTCTTGATAAACCCAAACCCCAATATTTTACTGCCTCCAATGATTTCTCACCCATAGCTTTCCGGTAGAGAAAAGGAAGGTCAGCGCCCAATTCCTGCAGCTCAGCAGCAATCCGTAATGCTTTTGGCGTAGTATTGGAAGTTCTGAAACCCAGGCTGTCCGTGAGTAAACCAGTCAGGAAAACTTCAGCGATTGATTGATTTAAAGGCAGGGAAAGAGCGACAGCCAGGTCATAAATAATTTCTACGGTTGCGACTGCCGTTTCCTGAACAAGATTCAAACCGGCGAAACAAGTATTGGTAGGATGATGATCTATATTTACATCCGGTTCACCGTAGTCATCGAGAACATTCCCAATTCGGTCAATATCGGAACAATCCACAACAACGATCAGATCATAAACACCAGCAGCTTCCCGGAATACTCTGTCATAAGAAGGAAGATGATGAAACACCTTCGGGACTCCATCCTCCAGAACCAGGTTTACTTTTTTCCCTAATTCCTCAAAAATAAGCCCTAATCCGATCAGGGATCCAACTGCATCACCATCTGGACGAGTATGGGAAATGATCAAAATGCGATCTGCCCGCTCGACAAGGTTACCAAACGCCTGAATATTCTCTTTATTCATCCGAATTTATAATCCCTTCTTCCTCATCCAGCTCGGCCAGAATTTGATCGATCCGGTCCACTCTCTCAGGAATGGGATCCCAATGGAACCGGACTATCGGGAATGTCCGGAGGTGAGAAATGCTGTGAGCCAGTTCAGACCGAATAAAACCCCCTGCCCTTTTTAAGGCAGCCATGATCTCTGATTTTCTTTCATCCCCATCCATTGCTGAAACATAAATATCTGCATGCGACACTTCGCGATCAACCTCTACGCTGGTGATATTAACACCGGCAAGCCGGGGGTCGCTAATCTCCTGCAAAAAAAGCAGGGTGAGATCCCGTTTAATCCTGTCGGCTATTCGCACTGAACGTGATTCTGATACCATTATTTTTCCTAAAACTCTGACACGAGTTCGATCACATAACTTTCCAGGATGTCACCTTCTTCAAAATCGGAATATCCCTTCAGCCCGACTCCACATTCAAATCCTGTCCGGACCTCGCTTACATCCTCTTTATGTCGTTTAAGGGAAGCAATATCCCCTTCAAAAGCCACTTTCCCATCCCGGATTACACGGACTTTGCCGTTCCGGTGGAATTCTCCTTTGTCTATCCGGCAGCCTGCTACATTGTTATGTCTTCCAGATGGGAAAATTGCCAGAACCTCTGCTTTGCCGACCAGAATCTTCTTCTCAATTGGTTCAAGCATACCCTTCAGGGCTTTTTCAATATCTTCTATCAGGTGATAAATGATCTTGTATTTGCGGATGGAGATTCCTTCCGAATCGGCCAGCCTTTTAGCAGCATTATCCGGACCAACATTAAATCCGAGAATAATCGCGTTGGTGGCTGATGCCAGCATGACATCATTTTCACCTACATTGCCTATGCCTGCATGGATCACTTTTACGCCAATCTCCTGCTGTTCCCCGCCACTTTTAAGGCTCTGGACAGAGGAGACAATAGGTTCCAAAGAACCCTGGACATCAGCTTTGATAATTAACCTCAATTCATCTTCTTCACCGGCCTGCACCCGTTCAAAGAGCTGCTCCAAATTAGCAACTGGATCCAACTCCTCTTCCTGTTTTTCTATCCGAACCTGCCGTTGATTCACTTGTTCTCTGGCAGCTTTTTCATTCTTAACAAGATTAAAAAGCTCCCCGGCAATGGGAACATCACCGAATCCCATCACAGAAACAGGAACTGAAGGTCCCGCCTCACTAATTTTATTTCCATTGTAATCAAACATGGCTTTAATCCTGCCGTAAGAAGCGCCAGCAAGGACAGTATCACCTACTTTTAACGTGCCATTTTGAATCAACAGGGTTGCCATCGCACCCCGCCCTTTGGTAAGTTCAGCTTCAATGACGGTACCAAATACATCACCCTGCGGATTAGCATATATTTCCAAATCATCGGCGATCAGTAAAATGGCTTCCATCAAGTCGTCCAATCCGGTTTTTTCAATTGCAGAAATCGGAACAATGATAGTATCGCCTTCCCAATCATCGGGAACGATTCCTATATCAGATAACTGCTGTTTTACCTGATCAGGCGCAGCATTATCCCTGTCCATTTTATTCAAGGCAACGACCATCGACACCTGGGCAGCCCGGGTATGGGCAATAGCCTCTTCAGTTTGCGGCATCACACCATCATCAGCTGCCACAACCAGGATTACGATATCCGCTCCCTGAGCACCGCGGGCCCGCATCGCCGTGAAGGCGGCATGTCCCGGCGTGTCAAGGAAAGTTATCGATCTCCCTTCGTGATCAATCTGGTAGGAGCCAATATGCTGGGTAATTCCACCGGCTTCTCCGGCAGCAACTGATGTGTTCCGGATCGCATCCAGCAAAGTCGTTTTTCCATGGTCAACATGACCCAGAATAGCAACAACCGGAGGCCGTAATTCCAGCTCCTCCTCATCTTCTTCTTCCAACTTTTTCCGCCAGAGAGGAATTTCTACTATTTCCTGTTCCTCTTCTTCTTCAACCTGGCGGGAGATGGTTTCAAAGCCCATTTCCCCGGAAACAATGGCAGCAGTATCAAAATCAATTTCCTGATTGATATTGGCCATCATGCCATTTGCCATTAATGTCTTGATAATCTCGATCGGACTGGCATCCAGCACTTGTGCCAGGTCCCGGACAGTTATACTGGCTGGCAATTCTATTTGTTTTATCTCTTCCTCGTTTTGTTTTATCTCTTCCCCGTTTTCACTCATGTATTACCTCGTTGGTCCTGGTTTACTTGCCTTTTTCATTTCCGGGACACTTACTCCTGATCAGCCTCCGTCAGGGTTTGTCCCGACAGGATATCCTGGTATTGAAGCAATCTGTCCCTATCCTGTTCTGTAAAACTGGTTTTCAAAGCCCTTTCAAGGGATTTCTTTAATCCAATCTCCCAGCAGGAAGGATCCGCATGCAGATAAGCTCCCCTGCCAGACAGTTTGCCAGTTTCATCTACATAAACCCCTTCTTGGGTCCGGACAATCCGGACCAGGGATTTTTTATCCTGGCTTTGCCGGCAGGCAACACACATCCTTTGCGGTTTGTGTTTTTGTCGTGCCATCAAATAATTCCCAATTACTCCTCGTCCTGAGTTTCAGTTTCTGCATCGTCGGTCTCAGCATCGTTGCTCTCGGCATCGTCGGTCTCGGCATCGTCATTCTCGGCATCAGGATCGGCATCGTCGGTCTCGGCATCGCCGGTCTCAGCATCACCGCTCTCGACATCGGTTTCTTCTGGGTCAGTTTCCTCTGCGTCAGCATCCTCTGCGTCAGCATCGTTACTCTCGGCATCGTCGGTCTC
>JAIORG010000236.1 GCA_021108255.1 Anaerolineales bacterium
ACATCGTGCCGGATTCAATATCAGATGAACAGGCAGTCTTCACTGAACCATTGGCTGCGGCTTTGGAAATTCAAGAACAGATAAACATAAGCCCAACTGATAAAGTGCTGGTATTGGGAGCCGGGCGACTCGGCCAACTTGTTGCCCAAACTATTTCCTTAAAAGATTGTGACCTGGAAGTTGTTGCCCGGTACCCAAAACAGAGGAAGTTGTTGGAAAAGCGCGGTATTAAAGTATTAGATGAAAACAGTATTAAACCAGGCATGATGGATATAGTTGTGGATACGACAGGATCACCTTCCGGTTTCGAAGCAGCCCGGTCAGCAGTCCGCAGCCGGGGTACGATTGTCATGAAAAGTACATATGCAGGTACGCTTGAGATTAATGCATCCTCATTGGTTGTGGATGAAATCACACTTATTGGATCCAGGTGTGGTCCATTTGGGCCAGCATTGAATTTAATTAAAGATCAGCTGGTGGATCCAGTTTCATTAATTGAAGAAACCTTCCAGATAACTGATAGCATCGCTGCAATTGATAAGGCTGGAGAGAGAGGAGTAATAAAGATACTGCTTACTTACTGACAAATTTACTGAGTTGGAACTAAATTAAATCAAGTCCTTGTTATAAATTCGAATTATGTTATACTGCACTTTCAGTAATAGTTTCTTTTAACATATTCCCAAACTTAAGTTAAATATTGTCTCTATATCTTGTCTGCTGTTTAGTGGTACCTAAAGATTGAAGGAAGAAATATAGCAAACGATCAGGATTAATCTCATCCGTAGTTTTCAGGAATGTAAACTATAATAAATTGGAATAGGGTTTTTGCAGTTAATAAAGGAGGTGATACGGAAAACTTCAGATTATAATATCAAGAAATGTAAATTAGCAATTTTCTCAAGGAGGAGAACAGTATGTCAAAAAAGCTTTATATTTTTAGTATTTTAATTGCCCTCAGCCTGATCTTGGCAGCCTGCGGGGGAGCCGAATATGATTGTGAGGATGCGCTTGGCTGTGTGTCTTATGCTGAAGGTGAGCCAGTTCGATTAGCATCTGCATTGGTGATCTCTGGAGCTAATGCTGACCTGGGTTTGGACTCTCAGTATGGTGTCGAAATCGCTATCGCCTTCCAGGAGACTCTTTTCGGTCATGAGATCGAGCTTCAAGCCGAGGATGATGGTTGTTCAGCAGAAGGTGGACAAGCTGCCGGTCAGAAAATTGTGTCCGACCCAACGATCGTTGGTATAGTTGGAACCAGCTGCTCCGGTGCAGGTGTACCGATGTCAAAGGTTGTCTCAGACGCCGGTTATGCGATGGTATCACCATCCAATACCGCTCCTTCATTAACTGATCCAGCTGTTGCCTGGAATCCTGGATATCTAAGAACAGCTCACAATGATGAAGTTCAGGGTAAAGCAATGGCCGAATTTGCGCTGGAAGTATTAGGCGTAACCACGGCAGCCGCAATCCATGACGGTGACCCCTATACGGAAGGACTTGCACGTGTATTCGCAGACTCCTTTGAGGAAATGGGTGGCACAATTGTTGAGTTCACTGCGGTAAACAAAGGCGATACAGATATGCGCCCCGCATTAGCTGCAGTTGCTGCGGCGGGACCACCTGAATTCATTTATTACCCTGTTTTTACTGCTGAAGGTGGATTCCTGACCAAGCAGGCTAAAGAGGTTTCCGGTTTAGAAGACACCATTTTAGCGGCAGCTGACGGCATGATTTCTGAATCAGCCATCGAAGCTGTTGGTGAAGCAGGGGAAGGCATGTACTTCTCTGGACCAGATCTGGGCTTCTCGGGAGATCTTTATGATAAATTCATTGCCAAGTACGTTGAGGACTATGGTAGTGAGCCGATTTCTGTTTTCCATGCCCATGCATTTGATGCCACCAGAATGTTGTTAGGATGCATTGAGCAGGTTGCAGTTGAGGATGGAGATTCAATCCACATTGGTCGTCAAGCTTTACGGACTTGTCTGTACGCGACGGCTGATTTTGAAGGAATCACCGGTACTCTCACTTGCACTGAACACGGAGACTGTGCAGATCCTCAGATCTCTGTTTCCCAGCTCACCGACGGGGAATATGTTCCCGTTTGGCCGTAAGTTTACCGTTGAATCTTAAGTTCAGTTAAAAAATTAGTGATGGGTTCGATGATAATCATTGAACCCATCACTTACTCATAAAAGACTATCGATCCATTGCTTAGTAATTGGCAAGGAGGAAGCTCAATGCAGCGACGTTTAAAGGATATCAATTTCCTGGATGTTGTCCTGTGGATATTAAGAGCTGTAATCATTGGCGCTGTAATTTGGGGATCAATCGCCACCATAATAGAAAATCCATATCCAATTAATACCTGGGTAGAAACCATAATTGCCGGAGTTGCACAGGGAAGTTTGTATGCCTTGATAGCCATTGGATACACACTGGTTTATGGAGTTCTGTTTATGATCAATTTCGCTCACGGCGAATTTTTCATGGCAGGGATTCTAACAGCGACGATATTTTTAGCTCAACCATGGGGTAAATCAGGATTTTTGAACCAGCATCCCTTAATTGGGCTGGCTATTATCACAATTTTATCCATCACCATCTCAGTCGGGATCGCACTCCTCACAGAGCGAGTGGCTTACCGTCCTTTACGAAAAGCTCCTCGATTAGTTCCCCTAATTACTGCTATCGGTGCATCCTTCTTTTGGCAATACTTCTTTCGGGGTCTCTTCGGATCAGATGTGAAAGGCTTTCCCCAGTTAGAGATCTTAACTGGGAAGATATCCGTATTTGGAATTTTAGTATTAAAAACTCATGCTGTGGTTATTGTTTCAGCAGTATTGATGCTAATCGGCTTATATATCTTTGTAATGAAAACGAAAGTTGGAAAATCAATCCGCGCAGTCGCGGAGGACAAAGACGTTGCAGCACTGATGGGCATTGATGTTGACCGGGCAATTACTATCACTTTCGCTACCGGTGCAGCGATGGCTGGAATTGCTGGAGTATTATATGCTCTTGTTTTCCGGCAAGTGCATTTCTTTATGGGATTTATTCCTGGAATTAAAGCATTTACAGCAGCTGTACTGGGTGGTATCGGGAGTATCCCTGGTGCGGCTTTGGGAGGATTATTACTTGGTATGTTTGAATCCGTCGGTCCGGGATTGTTCCTGGAGGGACTTGGCATTCCTGCCCCTCACCAATTGAAAGATGTGATTGCATTTACTTTGCTGGTATTGATATTAATATTGCGACCTCAAGGCATCTTGGGTGAACGAATATCCAAAGAAAAGGCATAAGGAGGTCATAAAAAATTATGATAGACAATAAAACATATTCTCTCAAAGATATCATTAAAACTGGTTTACTCTCCGGTTTAATTGCATTAAGTCTGTCTGTGATCGGATTCATTACCCTGCTAAACAAGCGGGAGTTGGTTGCGGGAATCCTCAGCCTGGGACATGTATTTCTGTTTTCTCCTCTTATCGCATTTGCATATTTATCCGCCGTGCGGATAAAGGATGAGGGTAAATATAAAATACTTGGTTCTGGATTTTTAATTGGGATCCTAACTTCAATTCCTTTGCTTATCTTGGCTTTGATCGAACATTTTTATGACATCCGCCAATTCCTGGTCAATGTTTCTCCAGATTTAATGGAAATACTGTTGTTTAACCAGGGTATTGTCGCTGGAAGTATAATCCTGATGTTAGGAATGGGTTTGGTTGGTCTGCTTGCTGCAGGATTACAAACACTTCCAGAAAATATAAGGGGACCCATAACGTATGCTTTGACCTGGACACTGCTTATCGGGACCTTTTCTGAGATATTGTCAGGAAGATTAAGAAGTTTCTTTGGACCTCAATTCGTTAAAATAATTTTTGTTCGCAAAGCGCTTAATCCTTTGGTCGCTGGAATTCTACTGCTGTTCTTTGCTGGGCTGGAAATCAATACCCAGAAACGAAAAAAGCGAGATGATGTCAAAAGACCCTGGAAGAATCTTGACCCACGAATAAAAAATGGGTTGGGTATGCTCCTGCTTCTTTTGCTTCCGCTCGTTTTGGGAACCTATCTCACTGAAGTTGTTAACAATGTTGGATTGTATGTGTTGATGGGATTGGGACTTAATATTGTAGTCGGTTTTGCCGGTTTACTTGACTTAGGATATGTGGCATTTTTTGCAATAGGGGCTTATGTGATGGGTATCCTGACCACGCAAGGACACCTGGGATTTGTATCAATGTCATTTTGGACAGCGCTGCCGTTTTCCGTAGGCGCTGCTACCCTTGCGGGTATCATGCTTGGAATACCTGTTTTACGGATGAGGGGCGACTATTTAGCGATCGTAACACTTGGATTTGGTGAGATTATTCGCATTTTGGCACTTTCGGATATGCTGAAAAACCAGTTTGGTGGTGCTCAAGGAATACTCCAGATTCCGAAACCAAACATTGCTGGATTTGACCTGGTGAAACCTGAATTTTTATTTTATGTGATCTTGCTTGGTGTCCTGCTTGCTTTATTCGTTTCCTGGCGATTGCGGGATTCTCGTCTGGGTCGGCAATGGATGGCGATGCGGGAAGATGAAGATGTTGCGGAGGCAATGGGAATAAACCTGGTCTCAACCAAGCTCCTGGCTTTCGCTACTGGGGCTGCATTCTCTGGATTAGCCGGGGCAATTTTCGCCAGTAAATTGACTTCCATTTTCCCCCATAGTTTTAACTTGATCGTTTCCATCAACGTTCTATGCCTGATCATTGTGGGAGGTCTTGGCAGCTTGCCGGGAGTTGTTGTTGGCGCGTTAATTTTGGTTGGATTACCAGAACTTCTGCGAGAATTTGCAGAGTATCGTATGCTGATGTACGGGGCGTTATTGATTGTCATGATGCTTCTTATGCCAGAAGGATTCATACCGTCAGAAGTGTCAAAACGCGAGCTACATGCGCATGAAATACAAGACTAGGGTAATACAAGGATCATGAGCTATGCTTGTTCTATCTACTAACGACGTAACTAAATCATTTGGGGGATTAACCGCGGTTAATCAATTTTCTTTTGATGTCCCTGAAGGCAAGATCTATAGCGTCATTGGACCTAATGGGGCCGGAAAAACGACTTTTTTCAACTGCATAACAGGATTTTATGAATTTGATGGTGGGAAAATTGAATTCATGGGTGAAATGCTAAATGGAAAGTCGACTGATCAAATTACACGTTTGGGGGTTTCCCGAACTTACCAGAACATCAGATTGTTTTCAAACATGACCGCTGTTGAAAATATTTTGGTTGGGCACCATCCGCATTTTAAAACCTACTGGTTTGAAGCACTTATACCAACAAAGCGAATCTTACAAGAAGAAGCCGAGGCACTCGAGGAAGCATTGCATTTGCTGAATTTTGTAGGATTAAAGGGATTAGGCGATCAGCTTGCCTGCAACCTCCCTTATGGAGCACAGCGACGCCTGGAAATCGCCCGTGCTTTAGCGAACCGACCAAAATTGCTGCTATTAGATGAACCCACTGCCGGGATGAATCCTAACGAGACAGTGGAAATGATTGAGTTTATTCAAAGACTTCGTGATGAACTGGGGATCACCATCCTTCTTATAGAACATGACATGAAGGTTGTTATGAGTATCAGTGAGAACATAGGGGTGATGGACTTTGGCACCAAAATTGCCGAAGGAACTCCAAAAGAAATTCAAAGAAATCCGCAAGTAATTGAAGCTTACTTAGGACGGGGAGCCGCAGACGGCTAGCGAGGAAGGATTTTATGGCATTATTAGAAGTTGAAAGTATTCATGCATATTATGGAAATATCCATGCATTAAAGGGTATTACCATTAATGTTAATAAAGGTGAGATTGTAACCTTAATTGGTGCTAATGGTGCTGGAAAATCAACCACGCTCAGATCCATTAGTAAATTGATCCAGACAAGATCAGGAAAAATCATCTTTGATGGTGAAGATATAACGGATTATAAACCACACGATTTGGTTTATAAGGGAATTTCCATGGTTCCAGAAGGCAGGGGAGTATTTGCGAAACTTTCTGTTGAGGAAAATTTGGAAATGGGGGCATATTCCCGGGATGATAATAAAGGTATCAAGAATTCTTTCGAACAGGTATATACCCTTTTCCCAAGATTGAAAGAGCGGAGAAACCAGGTAGCTGGCACTCTTTCTGGTGGTGAACAGCAGATGCTTGCTACAGGCAGAGCGCTGATGACTGCACCACGTTTGATGTTGATGGATGAGCCATCCATGGGATTGGCGCCTATCCTTGTGGAAAATACTTTTGAAACCATAAAGGAAATTAATAGGGAGGGGACTACAATTCTCCTGGTTGAACAGAATGCGACCATGGCATTTTCGGTGGCGGACCGAGGATATGTCCTCCAAACAGGCGAAATTGTGCTTCAGGATACCTCCGATGCACTCAAGAACAATGATATGGTTCAGAAAGCTTACCTTGGTATGGATTAAG
>JAIORG010000085.1 GCA_021108255.1 Anaerolineales bacterium
ACTTATCAAGGAAGACGGAATCATTCTTATCGTTGACTATGCTTTTGATGAAAAAACAACAAAATTTGGCAGAATGGGCATAGATTTAATTGAACGAATAGCAGGCGGAGAACATTATCAAAATTTCAAAGGATATATAGAAAATGACGGCTTAGAAAGTTTGGTAAAAACAGATAAGTTTGATCTTGTCAAAGATAACAGAGCGGCATTTAATGGTGTGACTATATCAACATATAAAAAGAAATAATGGGCATTTATATCTCCGGGTGGCTTTTTAAAAGAAGGCAATGTGCCGGGGTCACTTAAAATATGTTGGTGTCGTTTTATTAAAAATACGCCCACTCAAAAACAAGTTGAATTCTATGCAAAAAGAAGAGACATTTTGAACCCCGGCGCTTACAACAAACAATCGAAAAAGCTTCTGTTTACCACCTTTAACTGTGCGAAATCACAACTAATTCCATTACAAGTCATGCAAAAGATGCACAACGACGACTTGATTATGGCATTAACCGGTCTTGCTGGCGGTATCTTAAATAATGGTTCAACCTGTGGCGTTGTGATTGGCGGGGCAGTTAGTTCCGCCATGATTAGGGACAAGGAGTTGTCAGGGCAGTGGACGCTTGAAGATGAAATTCAACTCTTAGACGAGATCAGAGCGGATGTCTCTTGGTTTGAAAATCGTTTTAACACATCGCTATGCCGTGAAAGAACAGAACTTAATTATCAACGAATTACTGTGCTTGGGCTGCTCAATCCACAAAAAGTCAAAGGATGTGTCGCTCGGGCTGGCGAAAGCATGGAATATTTTGTAGAAAAATATGATTCTGCGGAGAAAATAAAGAACGAATTGACTGAGCATGAACCAAACACAAAAAAAGAAACGGTTAAAACCGCCGAGCATTGCGCTCAAAAAATACTTAGGGATATCAGGCAAAAAACTAGGGTTGGTAACGAGGAACTGGAGAGGATATCTGTCGCTTTAGATGGCGGTACGGGATTATCCGGCGGCGGATGTGGTGCGCTCTCAGGGGCACTCATGTCACTGGGTCTCAAGTATGCTTTGGATCCAAAAAACACAGAACCCGAAAAATTGAAAAATATATACAAAGCGATGGATTCTGAGTTTTTCAGCATGGCAAAAATTCTAGTCAAGAATTTCATCAAAGAGTTCGAGTATTTTGAATGTTCAAGAATTACGGGTAAAAATTTTAAAGATTGGGATGAATTCAGCGAATTCAGGAATAATGGGTCCTGTGATACACTCAACAACTTTCTGCTGAAAAAAACAATTGAAATCATTAATATCAAGGAATGATTGTCCGGAGAGGGGGCATCTAATTATTGCTGGGCTTGTTGCTATGTCCCGAAATGATCCCTGCTGGCTCATCAAGCCTGTACCTTCGCAGCAAGCGTCGGAAGTGCCGTTCACTCACCTCTATTTGGCGAGTTCCTGCTTGTTGCGTGACCTTCTTTTTTTCTGCTATCTTCAATATTTCACATCGCTTTATCTGGAAGCTGCCATTTCTATGATCCTATTCTGTGTCATGTCCTATCCTCCTCCATTAGGAAATTTTAACATTGCCAGAATAGGACATAACTACTTTACCCTAACAAGAAACATGTTAACAGCGACGTCTGATTTTCGCTGATAGGTGTTAATACCCTTATTTTTTTGATTATTTTCCCAGCAAAAAATAGCAAGAAAATGAAAGAAATCGAGCCGCCAATCCAGTTTGGTTGGTGCAGTTCTGGTGCAACCCCGGTGCAATTGAAAGAAGAAAAGAAAAGATGGTTGGGAATTTTTATTGTTACTACTTAAACAAGTCTGAATGGGTTCCAGTACGGACAAGGACAAGTTTGCTATCGGTCAACTCGTAGATAAGCAGCCAATCCGGCTCAATATGACACTCGCGGGTTCTTTTATATTGACCAGATAATACATGATCCCGATATTTGGTTTCTAGAGTTTCCCCCTCTGTTAGTTTCCTGATTATCCCTTTGAATTCTGCAAATATTTTCCCGCGCTTTCCCATTTGTTTGACATCTTTCTTGAATTGTGAAGCCCGGAGGATCGCACTCATTGGATTCCCAGGTCGTCAAAGAGATCTTCTACGGTGTTGAAACTTTCTGTGTTGCTCCGAGACCTGGCAGCTTCCAAGGTTTCCGCAGTAAGGTCATTTGGAATTTTCACAATGAAGGGTAAACCTTGTTGAAGTTCTACCTGCTTATAGAACAGTGTTATTGCCTGAGAAGAAGTTAATCCCAGTTCTCTAAAAACCTGTTCAGCCCGTTTCTTTATATTCGGGTCAATTCTGGCTGAAATTGTAGTTGTTTTTGCCATATTACTAATTCCTTTGGTTGAGATGTACTGCTAATGTATATACCTTGTAACACGTTATTTCCATACTCAAACCTCATCTTGCACTTCAAATTAATGGATCAACGGCGGATTCACAGGCTGATACAGCTGATCACAGCTGCTGGCATTGATGAAAGTAGTACCGTCTATTGCGTTGATTCCGTAATCCTCATGTATATGCCCAAAGATGTGGATGGCTGGTTTGATCCTCTTTACTACATCCAGTAAATCCTGGCAGCCAGCATGATCCTTTTGAAATGTCAATCCTCCTCTGCAGGTATTGACGAATGTATGATGAAAGCTACACAAGTTTTCGTTTAAGGCAAAAGTTACATCAGTTTGATTAATCGTAAAATTTCGACGGTAAGAAAGGAAATAGAAGTGCCAAAAAGTATACTAAGAAGGGTACCGATAATAATGTATTCTGCTTGCTGGCGGCGAGAAGGGTCAGTTAATTCCCCAAAACGGAAGACTGATTTGGCTGCAATTAAAAAGCCGATACCAGCAGGATATCCAGCGAGAATAAAGAGGAAAATCAAACTTCGTTCCAGATAACCAATTATTTTCCCTCCATCTTCAATACCAGAATTCTTGTAATTATCCGTTGTGGTTTTTTCTGGAGGATTAGATTTTGCTTGTTTCTTTTCTTTAAAATCAAATGATTCAAATGTGTACTCAACTATAAAGCTTCCAACAAGTATTGATAGAATCCCACCTGAAACCAGTGTGATTGCTTGAAGAAATCCTTTGCCGAAAAATATTGTCCAGAGGCTGGTAACAGCATGATATTTAAATCCAGAAGCAGCGTATGAAAAAAGGATCAAAATGAGAATATGAGCTCCCTGATCAGTAACGAACCGAGAGAGATTAGTTCCTTTATTTGTTCTTATTTTCCAAGCATCTAGAAGGGTGTGACTGATCATAACTCCTAAGACAATATCCCAGGCGTTTATAATACCCAAAGCTAAGTAGCTGATTATTCCTACCGTTAAACCGTGTTTGATTAGTACCAGCGGTTTGTCCTTTTGACGGACATCTGAATCAGACTGGATGAGAAAATCTGTCAGGAGATGAGCAAATAGCAATGGTAATAAAATAGGGACAAACTGAACGTTCATCATTTCCTCTTTCTCTGATACAAGGCTTTGTACTTGTTTATTGCCCTTACAAGTCTATAGGCTTGTGGATCTTGTTAGGTTAGAAAAGTGTTGGCAGTATGGATTCGAAATACTCCAAACTGTCATTGATTTGAGTCCAGCCGGCTCCTTCTAAGTGCTGGGATATAGCCTGTTGGGTGACCGGTTCCTTGACCCAATTATTGGCAATCTCCCTCTGAGTCAATCCAATCAGTACACCAGAGGCTGCTTCGGCTTGTTTATTTGTCCAGTGTTGTACATGCAGGTCGATCAACCGAATAATGATATTCAGCGCCCGGGTAGTAGATGAGCGAAATCCTTGTGGAAAATTGAGACACATTCGGATTGGTTTCTTGCAGCGTTCCAGTCCCGTTCCTGATAGCAGGAACGCCTCTCCATTTCCAGTAGATATATTATTTTCTGGGAGGTAATCGATTGATCCAAAGCCAATAGAAAATCTTGTATCCAATTGCTTGAATCCTGGCGTAGAAAGCAGCAATGAGCGAAGTAACAAACCAATCCTAAGAGAGTATTCCGGTTTTGTAATTACCATTTGCCAGCTGTCTCCGCGAAAAATGTCGATGTCTCCGTGGACAGAGGATTGATATTGGGCAGATATTCTCGCGGCGGCAGACTGAATGACACTAGAAACATTGGGTTGCCCATTCATATTTAGCTTAGACGATCCGACAATATCTCCTGTCACAACCGCATATATTTTGTTTTCTATCACATTAGACCTCCTGAAAAACCAATTTCATATACAAGTTATAACACTTGTATTTGATAAATACAAGCTCTCTGTCTTGTAATTAGTATCGAAAAGAAATCGAGTCGTTTTTGGATTTTATTCACGTCCTGGTGCAATCTCGGTGCAATTAACGGGAGAAAAGATCCGATAGCGGGGATTTGTTGGCGATATAGCCAAAAAATGCTTAGATTTGTCTTCCATTATAAAAACTTTGAATATCTGACAGGATCCCTTCAGATATTAAATCCTGCCCAGATTTATGTTTGATTTCCCGGGAGTTAAACTTCGTTCGATCTGGATTAACCAAGGGCATCCCAAAATCGACCACGATGCGGGTTGTATCGGTCCAGATCTCTACGCACGAGCCGCCTATTTCTTGGGTTCCGCGGTGGATTTTAAACTTCATGAATCTGTCTCATAAATCGCTGCTGAAACTGCGCATAGCTATAGACGGACTGATGGCAGATTCCATATCCCATAAAATTGGAAACAATAAAATTCACCTCAAGGCTTTCTAGTAATTCCATTTCTTTAATGAATAGTTCTCTAGCGGGATCATGATTGGCAATTAAAAACGCAAGTTGAATTTCATCGTCGAATTTGGTAACAGCATTTTTATTTTCTGATTTTGCCAGGTAAGGGATTAATCCAAGCTCTCTTTTCTGGTCAAATAAATGGATCATTTCTTGTTTGAATTGTTCCAGATAAGGTTCATTTGAGAGTAAATGATGAAATTGCCTTTGATGATCTTTTAACCCTGATTTGCCCTTGAGAGATTTGTCTCCGTATTTCATTTCAATAATGAAGAGATTAGGTAAGTATTTCTCGGGATACTTCTTTTTCGGCCCCTCTGAGCGCCATTCTACCGCGACCAAGTCTTTTGGATAAGCATATTCAATGTCGATGATGAAAAAATCAGTTCCATTTGCAAGGGATGAATAGTTATTGTCTCTAACGACTAATTGTTGAAACTCTCGCTCTTCTTTTCCGGTAGGCCCTAGCAAAATACGCTCGCTTCTCTATGGCCTCGGATAGAAGCAAGCGGGTCTTTAATCTTGCAGCAATTTGGTTTGGTGGGAATTATTCTGGGATTTTTTAGGACTGGTCATGTTCTACAAAACCTCAAAGTTATATATTTTAACAATCTGGATTGGAGTGGTATTCTGGATTACATCCCTTATTTATCAATCTTCGGATTCATATATTTACTTTATCCCTGCCATTATCTCATTTTCGATTTGGATCGGGATTTGCGTGGGGTTTAGTATTAGGTATCTAAAAAAACACAAAGTATTTTTGCAAGTGTTCTTTTTGTCTTTCTTAATTTTAAATTTAGTTGTTGTGGTTATTGGTAACTGGGAAAATGTTGATGCGTCCCAAGATGCCCGTGCCGGGAATTTTGTAAAAGAAGTTTTTGCTTTAGCGCCGGAGAATGCAATTGTTTTTACCGAGGGAGATCAAGCCACTTTTTCTTTGTGGTATTTTCATTTCGCTCTTGATGAACGGGCCGATTTGGTCCTGCTAGCCACAGACTTGCTGCATTACGATTGGTATCAAGAATCTATGAAAAGAACATATCCTTCTCTTGTTTTGCAGGGACCTTTCCCCTGGACTTCAACAGTAGTGGCAGCTAACCCTACGCGAGATGTTTGCTATGTGACGTACGATAATCAGGCGGAAATTCTTTGTGAAAAGGCTGCAGGACGCTAAAGCCTGCTGAAAAAATTCTTGAATTTGAGCATTTCTTCTAACCCTTTTCTGCTCGAAATTTCTTTGACTTTTGGGAGAGGGAAGTAAATAATTATTCCTCACTCCAGTTACAAGTTGCTCGCCGGAGACAGCAATTTCTCTAAAAAAACCCTTCGTGAATTAGTGCGGCAATCAATTTTTGGGAGCGAGATTGAAACCTATATTTAGGCAAAAAGTCCATTTATAGAAGTTATGAAAACAAACCGGTGATTGGGATATGAGATAGCCAATCAGATCCTGTTACCTGCCATGTTACGTTCTTTGCCCACCGTTTTTCTTCCCGCTGCGCTTGTGCAGGCTCTTGGGTGCAAATAAATTGTATGTGAATGTATATGAAGTGGAGTGTCCGTATCGTGTGATCGTAATGCGTTTACCTTTCATCACCTTTTTGATAAGCTC
>JAIORG010000104.1 GCA_021108255.1 Anaerolineales bacterium
TAGGCAATCTTGATTTGACGAATATACAGTGGGTAATTGTCGGCGGAGAATCAGGTCCAAAGGCACGCCCAATGAATCCTGAATGGGTTCAACGCATAAAGAAACAATGTGATCAGAAGAATATTTTATTTTTTTTCAAGCAATGGGGCGGTTGGGGAGCAGACGGGAAAAAACGCACAAAAAAGGCAAACGGAAGATTACTGTTTGGAAAAACCTGGGATAATATGCCGGTGCCAGCGCAGAATATTTTTCATGGGATGAATAAAACCGGTCATTTTGATCGGAAAGATACGATACCGGAAGAAAGAATTTAGGGCCGGATCTTCAATCAGAAATCCAAAATCCGATGGAGTGTCTTTCTTCTTCGCCTATCGGGAGGATTAACAAGAATAAGGCGGAGCGGTTGTTAGAAGGATATGGGATGATATGCTTGGAATCGCAAGCACAAATCAAGGTGTAGGCCCGGCTCTGATCATAAATTGGTTTAGATCCAACGTTCTGGTTTCACGATATTCGTGATTCGCAAATAGAAGAGTGGATACGAAACAAACAAGGATTCCAACTAAAGGTAGTGCGGTCATGGAAAAATCAGATTTTATGCCAAGCATCTTAGATCAGGAGATTGCATCGAAGGCTGATGACGCTTTCGGGCACCAGGATTTTGCAGATGCTTTACGGAGCTTGATTGAATCTGAACGTAATCTTCCTCCTTTTAGTATCGGCCTGCTCGGTTCTTGGGGAACAGGCAAGAGTACAATTAAATCACTCTATCTAACCGACCTGGCTGATGACGCACAGACAGATGCTCAGAAGAGGAGGAAAAATCAGCGAATTAAGGCCATCACCTTCAACGCTTGGCGATATGGTGGGAGCAGCGATATTAAACGCGCATTACTGCGACATGTATTCTTGGAACTCGAAGGTAATGAACAAACGCTTAAAGACGAACTCTACAACCAAATCAGAAAGAAATTTTTATCACCTAGAACCCTGAAAGATATTTGGTTTGAGGTCTACGAAAAATGCCTATGGAATCTCATTCCAGCGATTGCCTTCTTGGCTATTCTTATGCTTACAGTGCTTGTAACCTCTTGTGTGCTTGGGGTTAAGGATGATATAGCAATCGGCCTTATTTCCTTTGCCTTTTCGATTGCTGGGGTCCTTGCAGTAAAATATTTGGGGGACAAAGCTACATTTTCAATCGCAAGGTACTCCAAGGCAACACGCATCGAAATGCCGAAAACGTCTTCTGAAGAATATGAGGAGTTGCTCGTTAAGCAGATCGGCCTATTTAAACGCAAGCACAAGAAATTTGAACGACTCGTTATTTTTGTGGATGATTTAGACCGGCTATCTGCTCATGAAATGGTTGATGGTATCGATGCTATCCGCACATTTATGGAACTTCCTGAAGACGTTTTGCCACCTGATTTCGGTATCGTATTTGTGGTTTCTTGCGACGAGAACAGAATCGCTGAAGCGCTCAAAGGCCGCCACAGAAATTCCGACCTCCCAGGTGCGGTTATAACCAGAAATGATGCTCGAAAATATCTGGACCGCATTTTCCAGTTTCGTTTGGAAATCCCGCCTTTTCCAAAGCAAGACATGCGTAATTTTGCTCATCAGCATCTTGAAAATTCAGCGCAGGATGTCCTTAAAGAAATAAAGGATAATGGAGGGAAAATTGCCGATGTAGTCGACAGTATGATTCATCTCAATGTGTCAAGTCCGCGCAATGCTCTTCAGATAATCAACACTTTTATACAGGCCTGGTGGCTGGCGATAAAGCGTGAGTTTGAAGGTTCCGGCACTCAACGTCCCGGTGGATTGCTTGAGGGTGCAATAACAAAACATCCCAAGACCTTGGCGGTGCTTTGCGCTTTAAAGGTCGATTTTCCATATTTTTACTATGACCTGCAAGAAGAACCGGATCTGATAAGGTTTTTCACAGAAGTCTTTGTCCAAAATGGTAGGAAATTTGATACCTTGCCGCCAAAGCCTACATACCTCCTGTCGAAATACTGCAAAGACAACGAATTGCTTCCCGATCATAACTCACTGCGCCGATACCTTGGGAGCTTGAGAGGCATTCGTTGGCCTGATTCAATACAGCCATTTCTTCAGCTAACACAAGACCCAATCACCCGCAAATATGGTGGGCGAGCAACACAAATCCATAATGCATTAGTATCAGGAGATACGACAGGGCTTCTGCAAGAACTCGGGCGTAACAAAGATAATGAGCCAATCAAGGAAGATGACGCACAGTTAATGGCAAATATTATTGAAGACCTTGAAGGAGAATCTGAATCCAAAAGAAATAATGCAACGTTTGTGGTTTCTTCCATATCCAAGCGAATTCCGGAAGGATACCAGCATCAATTGCTGCATCCGCTATGTCGACAACTTGAGCTAACGCGCGACTTCAGGTCAGTGATCGGAGTTCCTGCAATCGCTGCCCTTTTGGATAAAGTTCATCAAGATTACCAAAAGCACATTGTAAGCTTACTCATCAAAGATGCGTTTGACGAAAAACAAGGTTTTTCTCTGTTTTTGCAGACAATGCAGCCTCCTTCACTTGATGAGGCTAAACAGATGGCTGAAACAATAGCCTCCATGGCTCTTTCTGTTTGGGATAAACATGGACTTCCATCTGATTCGCGTAAGGCGCTCTGTAGCTGGTTATTAACACGCTCAATCGCTCTGGAGAAAGAGTCAATAATTCTTCCATATAATTTTCTTGAACAATTGATGCAGGAATATCAGGATATCCTGCTTCCTGAACTCGGGAGTAAATACACGGATCTATTTATTGGTGAATTGGAGAATGATAGAACTGCCGAGATCGACTTACCTGCCGGACTTCAAAGGTGCGATATTGTCTTCAACCGGCTATGGGAAGCTGGAGAGGATGATCGGCCAATAATGTGGGAGCAACTAACCCGTATGGTATCAGTCAATAATGGCGAAGCTATCGCTTTTGCATGGAATTACGCGAACCGTCACAAAGCCGGTGCCGGCGGACTACATATATCCTCATTTGCAGAGTCTCTTTCCAATCGTCTTTTAAAGGATAATCAAGATAAAGACAAATGGGGAATCGAAGAGTGGGAAGAAGGCGCAAAAATTTTGTTACAGATAGTTTCTACTCGTGCAAACGATCTTGAAGAGCCTGCCTTGAAGAGTCTTACTGACTTAGCCACAGCTTATTCTATTGATGAAGTTACTGTATCTTTCTCTATTGATATCCTCACTATTCTTGAGAAAGAGCATAGAGAGGGAGCACAAGAAGTCATTACGAATATGACGTCCAATCTTTTCACAAAACTTCCGGATTCAGGGATATCGTGGTTGGCAAAAAACTTCCATGATCTCTTGAATAAAACGGAACGGCAGCAAGTCCAGAAGGCACTCAATAATCTTCTGTCTCAGCCTGATGTGAACGACATAGCTTCGCAAAAATATACCTGTTTCTTCGGTAATCTAATACCCTCCAGCTATGATATGAATGAAATTCAAGATCATATCCAACATGCATACCAAATGCTGCAAAATAAACAGAATGAGTTCGATGGTTTTGTAAAAATGGTCTTCCAAGCAATGGTAACAATGCTCAAATTTAAGGTGCCCGACAGTGTTGGCGGCAATCTCCAGCAGTTGTTTAATCATGCCCAATCACAACCCCCCTGGCTTGCCTGGTTGCACAAGACAATTGCTGAGCATTGGCCTCAAAAGCTCCCCGGCCTCGAAATGCCCACGATTTTCAACAATGGGTTGTCGGTTGCAACCAACAATCCAGCGGAGCAGGATATGGACGGAATATTGCTTTCGTTAAGCGAGTTAATAAACCGTAAGGCGGTTCCTGCGGATGAAAATGTTGTACGTCTATTAAAACTGGCATGTGATCTTTGGCCATACTACAGAGAGGAGTCCGCAAAGGTTCTAACATCTTTTGAAGAGGCTCCAGAGTTGACAGACATTGCAGGACTGATGGGAAGTATCAAGCCTGATGATGAGTCTGCCTTTTCAGACCTCCAATCGACATGGAAACATATTGCGATGTATCTATCCAGCGAGCAACTGCAGCAGACGACCTCACTCATTTTAGCAGACAGCATGATTGGACCTGAAGACGAACCAGATAAAGCGTTGACAATATGGTTGGACAGTATGAGTGTCGATACATGCAATGAAGTACTGCGTGTTTGTTTTAAAGATAATGAGATTAACGATGATCATAAGGATAGACTGTGGAGCCGGGCGGCAAAAAATGGCAAAAAACTTGGGAAAGAATTCTTCCTGGATACTATTCCCGCACTTTTCGCTTATGATTCTATTCCCAAGACTCAAAATACTATCATTGAATCTATTGGTGAGATGAATGCAATGTTTGAAAATGCATCGGAAAAGAGTCTTCTTGCAAAATCACTGTTTGATGCCTTCTTCAAGGCATCTTCTCTTGACTTGAAGCGTCATCTATCAAACTGGCTACATGATATTGGCGGTGAAGCCCAGTTGAACCAATTGAGTACCGATGCGTTTTCTGCAGGGGAAGATGACATTCTGATCCTAATGGAAACATTTCCTGGCAGGCACAAAGAACTGGTGAAATACCAAAAAATGCTTGAGCAGAAGAACGAAAGCGAAGAAGAGTAACGTCAGTGAACAAAATGGAGAAGTAATGACACAATCGGACATCATCCAAACTATACTCAAAGACAGCAATTATCATCTTGCCTTGTTCACTAAAGATGAAATTGAAGTCTTGCTTGGGAAAATCTTTACCAAAACCACCAGAGGCAAGGAAACCCCATTTGTAAACTGTATCGTTCGAGATAAGGATATTCAGCTAAAGCCTGAAGAAATCGTCCGCCAACTTTATGCGGCAAGGCTTATCAATAAATACAGCTACCCAAAAAAACGGCTGGCATTTGAATATTCCGTTAATTTTGGCAGGGAAAAGAAAAGTGCCGATATTGTCATATTCGACAAAGACCGCTCCGATAGCGCCTACATTATTGTTGAAATTAAAAAGCCCAAACTCAAAGACGGTAAAAACCAGCTTCGTTCTTACTGCAACGCCACTGGCGCACCAATTGGCGTATGGACAAACGGTGAAAAAATTTCCCATTACCACCGCAAAGACCCAAACTACTTTGAAAACATCACCGATATTCCCAAGGCAAAACAGAGTCTCAAAGACATACTTAGCGAACGCTTTACCCTGAAGGACCTCATTATCAAGGATAAAATAGCCAATGAGCGAAAATCCTTAAAAGACATCATCCTGGAAATGGAGGATGAAGTTCTGGCAAATGCGGGGGTCGATGTATTTGAGGAAGTCTTTAAGCTGATATTTACCAAACTCTATGATGAATTTCTAAGTCAGCAAGACAAGGGGGTTATCAACTATTTTTTGCATCAGGTAACGAAAACCGCCGTACATGAACCGATAGTCAAATACAACAATGCCCCAGGCTATCTTGATGGGCAGGATTATGACGCACTAAAAGCAGCGGTTAGTGGTATTTCGGATGAGGGTTTTAGAGTGATGGAGTTCAGGAACACTGGACAGACCGACACTGAACTGAAAAACAAGATACTAGACTTGTTCAACCGGGCAAAAAATCAATGGCCGGGGGTTTTTTCCGAAGGCTCTATTTTTGAGCTTTCCGACAGTCATTTGTCCGTTTGCGTATCCAGCTTGCAGGATATAAAACTGTTCAACTCCAATCTGCTGGTTGTGGATGAAGCCTTTGAATATCTGGTCAGTAAATCAGCCAAAGGAGAAAAAGGACAATACTTCACGCCTCGTCATGTTATTGATATGTGCGTGCAAATGCTCAACCCCAAACGAGGCGAGTATATGATTGATACCGCCTCCGGCAGTTGCGGCTTTCCGGTGCACACCATTTTCAAACTTACCGGACACCTTTTTACCAATGAAGAAATCCCCGAAAAAGACAAACAGCATGTATTGAAAGTCTTTGGCATTGACTTTGACGAAAAATCAGTCAGGGTCGCCAGAACCTTAAACCTGATTGCCGGAGACGGTGAAACCAATGTATTGCATCTGAATACACTGGATTTTGACCGATGGAGCGACAAAACCGAAAAAGACCCAAAATGGATTAACACCTACGGCAAAGGCTTTGAACGGCTGGAAAAGCTCAAATCCGAAAAAGGCGAAAATAAACAATTCAACTTCGATATTCTGATGGCAAATCCGCCGTTTGCCGGAGACATCAAGGAAAGTCGCATCCTGCATCAATACGAACTCGGCTTTAAGGCAAATGGCAAGGCGCAAACCA
>JAIORG010000126.1 GCA_021108255.1 Anaerolineales bacterium
TGGGTCTGGGAATCGTCGATGTAGACCCGGCGCCAGGTGAGCTCAATCCGTTATGCGGTTGTTTATTTACATGAGAATATTTAGAAGTATAAATCAGTTTGGTATTGTAATATTTTTTTTAATTATATTTGCCTTGGGAGCATGTAATAAATTAGATTCTGAAAACTCAATTGCAAAAACCCCGGAATTTTATAGTGATTTACAAAAGGCTTGGCTTGATGATCCGTACTGCAATCCACCATGTTGGCAAGGCATAACTCCTGGTTTCAGCACAAAAGAGGAAGCCTTGGAAGTCTTAAACAATATTGACTACCTTGAGATTTCTTCTCAATCTGAACATTATAATTTTGGAGCAATTGAGTGGGATTGGAAATTAATCTATAAATATGACCGAGGAGGAAGATTTTTCTACTCTCTTGAAGATGAATTGGTTTATGCAATTGAACCATCTTTAATAATTGAAATTCAGCTAAATGAGTTGATAGAGAGGTATGGTGAACCAAGTTACATAAAGATCAATTACCATGAATTACATTCAGAGGATTCAGAAGGATGGTACACATTTAGGATTATTTGGATTGAGGATGGGATATCGATAATTGGTGCACCAGATAATGACATAATGGTTGTGGATGAAGATTTCAGAGTATTGACACTTACGTTTTTTACACCAACTCTTGAGGGTTATCACATGTATGACTCCTTGAATATCAATGAATATCCATGGAAAGGATATGGAAATATTGATATGTATTTAGGAGGAACAGATTAGAGCATTATATAAAGAAGAAAAATTATTGAATTGAGTACCCGCATAACCCCCGCTCCACCTGACCGCCGGATAAGGTGGACGGCCTGGGATCCAGGATCGTCAAGGAAGACCCGGCGCCAGGTGAGCTCATCCGTTAGGCAGCAAAGATACTTATTGGAGGCGTGAATGTTAAGCACAGAATTTTTTCTAACAGCACTTGTAGTTGTACTAGTTCCTGGAACAGGAGTCATATATACAGTTTCTATCGGACTTTCCCATCGTTGGAGAGCCAGTCTCGCTGCAGCACTTGGATGCACAGCAGGTATTCTCCCACACTTAACAGCTAGCATATTGGGTCTGTCAGCTATTCTCCACATTAGTGCACGTGCATTTCAGGTATTAAAATATGCTGGTTCGCTTTATCTCCTCTATCTAGCGTGGGCGATGTGGCGCGACACAGGTTCCCTCAAATTTGATCAACCAGCCTCCAAAATGAGCGGTTTTCAAATTGCACTGAAGGGGTTCTTAATCAATATCCTTAATCCAAAACTAACAATATTCTTTTTCGCCTTTTTACCACTATTTGTTTCACCAGATACAGTTTCTCCCACACAGCAAATGATTGGCCTTAGTGCTATTTTTATGGGGATGACATTGGCCATTTTTGCCCTGTATGGAATTTTAGCTAGTGGGATTAGCACATATTTGAAAAACTCGCCAACAGCAATCAGACGAATGCAACGATCGTTCGCAATTATCATAGCAGCTCTAGCGGCGAAATTAGCACTGAGTGAGCAATAAACTAAATGATTATTGCCTTCTCAAGCAAATTGCTGCCTAACCACCGCTCCACCCGACCGCCTGTGGCGCGCGGAATTTGATCTCTTCTTCCCTTTATTGGTTTCGGTTTTATAATCATTAAAAGCAAACCCGGCGCCAGGTGAGCTAATCCGTTAGCCCATTTTGTGTCTAATGGCTAGATAATGAAAAAGAATAGAATAATTCTTCTTTGTTGTATCCTAATATTATTAATTGGATGTTCTGATCAATCTGAAGAACATCAAGATCAAGCTACGTCTACTATCGAATTGTCTACAAATACAACAGAACAGCCTACCGCAACCGAGATTGTACTAACAAATACTCCAGAGCCAGATGTAAATACATCGGAAGAGAGTAAAGGCAACTACATCTCATCAAAAGACAACGCATATATGGTTTTCATCCCTGCAGGAGATTTCGAAATGGGATCGTCTCTTGATGAAGTCTATTCATTAATTGAACTATGCGTCGAAGAGGGTGGGTTTGATTCCACAGATTCATGCGAGAATATATATAATGCCGAATTACCTCAACATACTGTATATTTGGATGACTATTGGATTGATAAATATGAAGTGACGAACTCGATGTTTGCAGCTTTCCTCAATGATATCGGCTGGAGGCCTTACCAGTCTGAACCTTATTATGTTTGGGCAGACAAGATGCCAAAATTATTCATTCATTTTACAGGAGACTCATGGCAAGCTGATGAGGGATATGAGGATGATCCTATCTGGCTAGTACACTGGCAGGGCGCAAATGATTATTGTGAATGGGCTGGTCGAAGATTGCCAACTGAAGCTGAATGGGAAAAGGCCGCTAGGGGAGATGACGGGAGAATTTATCCCTGGGGCGAGGAAGAACCCACCTGTGATTTGGTAAAAACCTTAAACTGTGAAACACCGCATTATTTTCATGTCGCTGTTGATCAGCTACCCGAAGGTGCAAGTCCTTATGGTGTATTTAACATGCTAGGGAATGTTGGCGAGTGGGTATTTGATTGGTACGACAACAACTATTATAGTTATTCTCCTCATGAAAACCCACAAGGCCCTGAAACCGGAGAATTCCGAGTTGTTAGGGGTGATCAGGATATAGTACTTTTTAATCCAAGGATACCGTACCGTAATTATTTTTTTATTGATAACTTTACAAGAAGTCTATATGGTTTTCGTTGTGCTATGAGCAATGCACAATAACTGGTTTAGGATGACTGATAAATGGGCTAACCCCCACTCCACCCGACAGCCGGTTAAGGCGGACGGCCTGGGATGTAGGACCAGATAAAACAAGACCCGGCTGCAGGTGAGCTCATCCGTTAGCTGCACTTAGTTGGAATCAACCTGATGAACAAACAGTGGGAAAAACACATTCAACCAATACTTGACTCTCATGAGTGGCATAATTTCAGCTGGGTTTGGGACCCATTCATTAGAAATTACAAAAAACATTCTTCTTCCCAATGCAGGAAAATAGATGAAGCATTAGTAGATTGTGCATTCGATCCAGCTAGTGATGAATTGGCAATAAAAGCTGTTGGAATTGCAGAAATGTTGCACTCTACAGGTATATCATCGCGTTGGCTTTCAATAATGATGCGAAGAGGATTGAAAGATCAACTTGCTAACTTCACAATAGAAGATAACAAGAGTAGATATTATGTTAGTGCATGTGTTATGTATGAATTAAAATCAACAATTCCGGATATAAAATCAATAATTGAATCGTTGGAAGCGGACCAATCAAATAGCAACTTAGAGAAAGCTAACGATTCATATTTCAGCTTACTTAATACCTGTTACAGAGCACTATCTGAGCTCAATGACTAGTATATTGATTAATATGTTCTTGGATGGATCTTTGGCAGCTAACCCACGCTCCACCTGACCGCCTGCGGCGTGGGGAATCGACCGCTTTTTGCAATTAACCGTTCTTGATCTATAATGATTAAAAGCCAAACCGGCGCCAGGTGAGCTCATCCGTTAGGTTTATTTATGAGAAATAATTTGAACAAATTCGCTCAGAATAATCCGAATTGGCCGGTATTGTTTGTACTACTTATTCCTCTTTGCTGTCTTGGTTGGGTTCTATTTCCCTTCGTTGGAAGTAATGCGTCATATAACCCAACCTGGTCTCCTGTAGAGGACAATATAGCTTTTGAGTGTGTTTTTCTTACGAAAGAGGATATTTTCAGTGGAGAATTTGCACCTATCTATGATTTTAATCTCAGGGATATTTGCATAAAAAAGATTGGGGATATAAAACCAGAACGATTAACAGATTCTCGTCGCACTTATGCCCCATCGTGGTCTTCAGATGGCAGGTATTTAGCATGGATTTACTCCCGTGAGAAAATTATAATTTGGGATTCGGTGAGAGACACCTATGAACACTATCCCTCAGGAAAAGAACTTGCCTATGATGACATGGCTGGAGATCATCTCTTATGGATAAATAATGATACAGAGATTAGTCTACAAGGAAGGGGTATATTATTGGATATTGAAAAAGGAGAGTATCAATATTTGCCTGAAGAATTTAATGGTAAAAGAATTGGCTCATACTCTTTGTCTCCAAATAGAGAATTCTCACTGATTACATACGACGCCAGGGAAGATAACGATAGTAGAGTTCCGCTTTGGAAACTTCAAGTTTTTAAAGATGATATATCTATTAGTAAACCATTAACAACTATTCCATCTTATGAAATACCCGCCTGGTCACCAGATGGGAATTATGTTGCATGGGTAGGTGATGATAACTCTGGGACTCTTGATTCAGTTGTTCTAATGATAACAAATTGTCTTACTGGAGATACAACAAGGATATTAATTCCTGAGCTAAGAGATATTAGCGATTTGACTTGGTCAAATGACGCTAACAGAATAGTCTTTATTTCTTTTTTTGATAAGCTACATATACTTGATCTGGATATCAATTCGCACACATACGAAATTAAAGTAATTAAACATCATATTCAAGAAATACCAGATAAACATTTAAATAGTCCTATATCTCTTTCTCCAAGTGGAGATAAAGCTTCTTATGCAAAAAGACATCAAGGTGAAGGTAAAGTAATTATTATTGATATAAAAACAAAATAACAAAAAACCTAACCCCCGCTCCACCCGACCGCCTCCGGCGTGGGGAATCAGCGGCTCCAGGTTATTAATAGTTTTAGGTTAAAATCATTAAAAGGTCCAACTGGCGGCGGGTAAGCTCATCCGTTAGGTTTACATAAATGGAAAGAATAAAACGACGCTTCTTAGGCGTGTTACTTATCTCGATGTTGCTATTTTGTGGTTGTTCCTCAGGGAACAATTTCATCATGTCAACCCCAACACCGACAATTAATGAGTTAGTTACATTGTTTTCATCAGAAGATCACAATGACCGGGTACACGCAGCTTATCAGGCAAGTTTATACAGGGACACCCCAGAGAAGGAGATGCTACTGCCTTATTTAGTTGACGCTTTATCTGGACCAGATTTAAGCGATCGAGGTGGAAGGAAGGAATTCGCTGCCCAATCCATAAGATATCTCGGTATATATGACGAGACGGCTTTACAAATCTTCATTTCTTGGATAAATGATGGAAAGGCTACGAATGGAGAAATACTTCAAGCAATATTAGCATTGCAAGAATTTCAAAATACCCCAGAAGTTGCTAAACCTGGGTTAATCAGGGCTCTAAACAACGATGACAATCATGTTAAGCAGGCTGCAATAGAATTGTTGTCTACATTTGATGACAAGGATGTGATTACATCAATCTTGAGTATTGCATTATCTGATAAAGAAGAGAGTTGGGTACGCCAAGATGCATTGCGGGCTATTGCTATATTTGGAACAGATAGTAGATGTACTATAACAAAACTAATCCCTCTTCTAGATCACCAAGAAGCTGAAACTAGAGTATGGGCTGCGGCTGCAATATTCTTTGTATCTGATAAATCATTCCCAAGCGAAGATTTAGATTGGGATTTAAGTCATTGGCGCTATTCAAGTGGATTCACAAAAGTAGATGACGAAAGGTCTGATAAATATCTAATTGTGGTAGAGGCAAAAAAATGGTGGCAAGAGTCTGGGAGATTCATTGAATGGCCAGATTGCGACTAACATAATATTGAGTAAACCTAACCCACGCTCCACCCGACCTTCATGATGCGGCCGGCGCAAGTGAAGCCAAGTTAATCTAGGCGGGTGAGCTCATCCGTTAGGCAAGATTTTTAAATTAAACAGAAAAACGCTTAGTAATTTGGGTATCCTGAGTCATATTGGGAGAACGGAAAAAAATAAAAAACCTCGTTTGTCTAAATGAGCTGACGAGGGCTTTCTTTCATATATATCTTATGGATATTTGCATTTCTGTAAGAAGTATACATAAAATAAAAACCGCCGTCAAGCAGCGATTTTTGTTTGTTTATTTTTATTGGGCGGGTAGAAAGAAGGGGTCAAAACAGGGTATTGCCTATGCGCAATTCATTAATCTAGCCTTGTTTCCCAGGAAGTATTGGTATGTATTCCCTCGGGAAAACGCTCTCCGACCGCCTACACGGCTCACTTGCCGTTCAGCAGGTAGCCCTTCCCCCGCACAGTGAGTAAATAGCGAGGATCAGAAGGATCTTGCTCTATTGCCCTTCTCAGATAGGCCATATGCGTGTACAGGGTATTCATGTCTCCAACGTAA
>JAIORG010000129.1 GCA_021108255.1 Anaerolineales bacterium
CCAGAAGTGCTCGGGCAGCATGGGTGCCAGCGCCAGGCCAGCCTGCCAGTTGCCCAGGGAGGGTGCCTGGTTCAGGAAGTTGATATCAAGGGTGTAGTCATCAACCACCACCACTTCAGCTTCCAGACCAGCGGGAGAGCATTGGTTGGGCCAGTTCTGGGTCAGTTTGAGATCTTTACAAGCGTTAAACGTAAAGGCATAGTCATCAGCTGTGATGGGTTCACCATCGCTCCAGACGGCGTCTTCTTTCATTTCAATAGTGAAAGTGTAGGTGCCATCGCCATTGTCAACCGGCGAAGGAATAGCTACGGCCATGTTGGGGACAAACTGGAAGGTTACATCAGCCAGACCAAAAAGACTTGACGCATTGCCAGCAACTACGTATGAGGTCCAAACAGAGGATCCTGGGCCAAGATAGTTCCAGTAGTTCACTGAGACCGGCTCTTCGAAAAGCGCGATCCGATAGGGAGCACAACATTCTCCTTCAGCTGCTACCGGTTCACCTTCGGGAACTGCGGTCTGTATGATAGTTTCACCTTCTACTTCCACAATCACAGTTTCTATAATTGTCTCTGGGGTTCCGCAAGCAGAGAGAATTAACGCACCAGCGATCAAAATGGAAGTCAGAATTAATAATCTTTTCCTCATGGGTTTTCTTCTCCTTCTAAATCTAGGTAAGCAAAAACAAAACAGTTAGCACGTTTCTTTCTTATGAGGGGCATCACCTCCTTTCGACTAATAATCGAAACTGAACTTTGTGATAATCTCAGTGAAGTTGATATAGTAATTTTCAGGATTGATCCGAGATATTTTCAATCCTCCCAATATTCAAGTTTTTTTACTTTGGATAGTGGATTTTTTGGTTTTTCCATAATCAGGGTGTTATCGTAGGATCTCACTTTATTTAATTATCAGGCTACACCATACTGATTTGCTAATCAGTCTACTTTCTATGGTAAAGGTTCTCTAATAATAAAATTTTATTTTACGGATTTGGTACCCGGAACTTTCATTGTCTTTGAATTATATATTAATTCTGAGATATTTGCCAAAGAAAACCTTAAAATGTTTGATTCTTAGCTATAAAGAGGGCTGGAGGCGAATAATAATTGACAAGTCCGGGTAATAATTGAGTTAAACTTCAACACTAATACCTGGAGCAAACAACATATGAACTAATCCTCAATGGAAAAAGCCCTTGGACTGCCTGGCCTGAGAAAATCACCATATCATTCCTTTGATATAATCCTAACTATGCCCAGACCAATTCCTGTGGACAGATCCATTTATATTAAATCCTACTTGATTCCGGTTTTAACCCTGGTGCTGATTACTATTCAGCTGCTTTTTCCATTTAAGGGGTGGGCAATCCTTGCATCTGGCTTTGGAGGAATCTGGCTGCTCTCTTATCTTTGGGTGAGAAGTTTAAATAAGAACCTCTCTCTGGAAAGAGAAATGCGGTTTGGATGGATGCAGACTGGCGATCACCTTCAAGAACGCATCTCAATTGAAAACAACAGCAGGTTTCCAGCTATTTGGGTGCAGGTTATCGACCACTCAAGAATGCCCGGTTACAGCATTGACACCGTGGTTTCTGTCAACAGCCAATGGTATTTTCATTGGTATACTCATGGGGTTTGTAATCAAAGAGGAATCTACACACTTGGACCTACAAGTATAGAAACAGGCGATCCTCTGGGATTATTTGGTTTACGGTTAGATTACCATGAAACGGTGACAATGATGGTTGTCCCCCCGGTTGTTTCTCTACCGGAGATTGAAATCGCTCCAGGCGGCCGGGCAGGGGAAGGAAAATCAACCGCTTCAGGATTGGAACAAACCATCATCGCTGGCGGGGTGCGTGAATATAGACCAGGAGACAGTTTACGGTGGCTTCATTGGCCTACAACAGCCAGGAGAAATAAACCATTTGTCCGTGTATTTGATTTTTCTCCATCCAGTAATTGGTGGGTATTATTGGACATGGATCCGAAGGTTCAAGCAGGGGAAGGACAGCAATCTACCGAGGAATATGGGGTAATCTTGGCTGGATCCCTAGTTCATGAAGGATTAAAATCGGATATCCCGGTTGGATTAATCACCTATGAGAAGGAATTAATCTGGCATCCACCCGGCTTGGGGGATACTCAATTATGGAAAATATTACGGTCCTTAGCAATTGTGAGTCCCAACGGCCCTTCTCTTCCTAAAATGCTGTCGCAGCTGCGCAACTCTTTAGAGCAGCGTACAAGCCTGGTTATTGTCACTTCCAACATTGATCCGGCTTGGTTAAACAACCTGGGTTTGCTCCGACGCCGGGGAATTATACCAACAGTAATATTGTTAAACCCTGCTGATTTTGGCGGAACTGGAAATTCTCAGCTGATTCAAAATCAATTATTACGCATGGGAATACGTCACTATTCCATCAGTGACGAACTCCACGATTTCTCTCTTCTAAATAACAAAAGTGAAGAATTGTATCCGGGAGAAAGAATAAGCCAAGCCGCCCAATCACCTATAGATCAGACAGCGAACTGGAGGTCATTAGGATGATCTCCAGGATTAAATCTTTCACTGCCCAGCACATTAATCGGATAAATATCCGTAATATGTTTCTGGTTCTGATGATATTTATCCTCATTGCAGGGAGTCTTAGAGATTCTGTGCATGGTGTTGAAAACAGCCTCTTGATGTTGATGCTCATCGGCGGTTTAGTTATCGGGTGGATAATAGCCACATTTACGAAATCCAATTGGGTCGCACCGTTGATTACACTGATTACAGGAAGCTTCTTGTTGACAATCAGGGTAGGAAGACTTGGTTCTCTGATTTCAGCCCTCCTTAAACAATTGGTTTCATATCTTGTACAATTCATGTCCTGGATTTTTCAAACAGGTCCAAATCCAAATCCTGAATCAATACAATGGGGGGTTATTGAACTCGGAGACAGGTTGGGAATACTGGCAAGCCGCCTGATCTTGTGGGCAACAAACTTTGTGCAGGGAAACCCTCAATATGATCCTGTCGCCATCGCCTTTGTTTGGGGATTCTTATTTTGGTTTTCAGCAGTCTGGGCCATATGGCTTATCATTCGATATCACAGACCACTAGCAGGAATCTTGCCTGCTCTGGCAATCGTATCTACCAGTTTGGTATATATTGGAAAATCCCCGTTTAGACTGGTGCCCATTTTTGGATTGGCTGTAGGATTAATTGTTCTAGTTCATCACGATGTAAAAGAGAAAGAATGGGAAACTGAAAACATCCCCTACGCTGGCATCATCCGAGAGAAGATATCCACCATGGCAGTAATCCTCTCAATTGGGTTGATGGTATTCACAACCATCAACCCTTCCTTTACGATTCGGCGCATCGTTAATTTCATCAATCGCATCACTGCAGAGAACATTGATGATGAAGAAATTGCCCGCTCGCTGGGTATTGAACCCCAATCTGAGACAACGGTCGTTGATGCAATAAGTACAGCTCGAACCGGTGGTTTGCCAAACCGCCACCTGATAGGCTCCGATCCTGATCTTAGCGATCAACCCGTGATGATTATCCAGGTCGAAGAATTGAGTGCGCTGGAATCTGACCAGGAAATAGAAACAGACCGAACCTATTACTGGCGAAGCCTAACCTACGACAGATATCTGGGGAGCGGCTGGGCCTCCCGGGACTTTGTGGAGCAGAAGTACAAACCCGGCGAAAGCACACTATCCAGCTGGCCGGAAAGTTACCGGATTATCCGTCAAAAAATAGAGCTGTTTGAGGATCTGGGTGGTTTACTATTCAGCGCGGGGATTCCCCTTAACACGGATCACTCCTTCCAGGTTGCCTGGCGTATGCAGGACGCCAATCAGGAAACATATGATATTTTTGGCGCCACTATCAAAGCAGAAAACTACTGGGTAGATTCACTGCAGCCAGAGGGAAGTAAAATTGAGCTACGTTCTGCCGGGCAGGAATACCCGGACTGGATCCGCAACCGCTATATCTGGCTTCCTGAATCTGTCCCTGAACGGGTTCTAGCTCTGGCACGTGATCTGACAGCAACGGAACCGACCCCGTATGATCGGGCAGTAGCCCTGGAAACTTACCTTCGGAAATTTCCTTATACCCTGGAATTGCCCCAACCTCCCCTGGATCGTGATATCACTGATTATTTCCTTTTTGTTGCCCAGAAAGGTTATTGCGATTATTATGCCACTGCCATGGTTGTCCTTGCCCGGGCTGCTGGACTCCCGGCAAGAATGGTAACCGGATATATAGGCGGATATTATATTGAAAGCCAGGATGCCTATCTGATTACAGCAGACTTAGCTCATGCCTGGGCTGAAATATACTTCCCGGAATTCGGCTGGATAGTTTTTGAACCTACCGGAGGCAGACCTGCCCTTGATCGGCCTTCAGATCCCATTCCGAAATTTTCCCGGGATTATGCCAGCTCATTTGACCCTCTGGTACCCAAAAAGGAACCCTTGGTTGGAAACTGGACACTGGGGATTCTGATCAGCCTGCTGCTGGCCGGATTATTCGGCTACTTTGTCTTCTTGCTATTAGATTTTATTCTCGAACGCCTGCCGGTGGAAAAACAACTGCCCATTATATACAAACGGATCTACCGCTATGCTCACTGGATAGGGATTTCCTCCAAACCTGGTGACACCGTCTTCGAATTCATGAATCAGTTAATCTCACACACAGAACAATATGGATATCGAAGCAGAAATTCAGAGTGGCTATTTTCCGCAACCTTCCAGCTAAGAGAAATCACCCGGGCTTATTACCTGGTGCTTTACAGCCAGACGCCAGACCAGGGTATCAACAACAAGGAAATCGCCCTCGCTTTCAGGACTCTCCGCCTCCGGCTGTGGTATTCGCTGCTGCTTGTCCGGAGCCATCGCTATCGTATTCTTCATTATTTCCTCTGGGATTCAGCGCCCATTATTGTCAGCAGACAACCCAAACAAACCCAATAAGGATACCTATGAAAACTGTCAAATCGTTCTCAGACAAGCTAATCGCCAATATCAGCAAGGTAATTATCGGAAAGAAAGACACCATTGAACTGGCAGTGATTTGCCTGCTCTGTCAGGGACACTTATTGATTGAAGACATCCCTGGTGTAGGTAAAACAATGCTCGCGCGCAGCCTGGCGCGCTCACTGGGTGGATCGTTTGGCCGCATACAATTCACACCAGACATGCTTCCCAGCGATATTACCGGTGTTTCAATTTACAACCAATCGACCAGGGAATTTGAATTTCGTTCCGGACCAATAATGGCAGAGATCGTACTGGCAGATGAGATCAACAGGGCAACACCCAAGACCCAGTCAGCATTACTGGAGGCGATGCAGGAGAACCAGGTCACAGTTGACGGTGTTACCCATTTACTTCCAGCCCTGTTTATGGTGCTGGCTACCCAAAATCCAATCGAGCACGAAGGAACCTTTCGGCTTCCTGAAGCCCAGCTCGATCGCTTTTTAATGCGCGTCCGGTTAGGATACCCTCTTGAAAAGGAAGAAATAGAAATTCTTGACCGCCAACAAATCCAGCATCCGATAAATGAGCTTGAGGTAGTTGCCTCTGTTAAGGATGTCTTGTCAGCGCAAAAAAAGCTGCGGTCAGTTCACATTGCTCCCCCGGTCAAAAGTTACCTGGTCAACCTGGTTCAGCGGACTCGAAACCATGAAGATATCTATCTTGGTGCCAGCCCTCGCGGCAGCTTAGGGCTTTTCCGCGCTGGACAAGCGTCGGCAGCCGTTCAAGGAAGAGATTATGTAACCCCGGATGATATCAAGCGGGTTGCTGGTCCGATACTCGGCCATCGGCTGATTCTTGCACCAGGCGCCCGGTTGCAAAACAGGAACGAAGACAGCATCCTGGAAGAAATTTTGGACAATGCCCTGGTTCCGGGAGGAGATATTTATTCTTCCTGATCTGTGAGCAAGATACTTAACCAAAAAACACCTCTTGTATTGTGCAAGAGGTGTTCTTGTTACAAGGATGGGCCTTTCCCTAAACTGTAATCGTGAGAATCTTAGAGACAAGGCGATTTCTTGTTTATCACAACCTTTATAAGGGGACTGAAGTCCCAGCTTTGGGTCTTCGACAGAGTTAATCCAGAGCTTATCAAGAGGCTCAGACCAAGCATCGACCTCCGTCGATGCTTAAGCTTTCCACTTATCCAGTAATCCGCAGAAAATTTAAGCATCCCTGGAGAGGGATGCTCAGCGCAGCTCCTGCTACGACTT
>JAIORG010000172.1 GCA_021108255.1 Anaerolineales bacterium
ATCCCCCGCCGGACAGCTACAACATCCTCTGTGGTAATAAATGCTTTTTCGTCCACTTCCCGGACCAGCTCCTCGATTTGCTGAATCTGCTTCCGCTTAACGCTGCAAGTAATCACGGATACCATGCCATCCTTCCCCCTGGCAGGGATTTCAGTAACAGCATAGTCGTTTTCCCGTAACACATCGAGAATAGCAGCTCCCCATTGAGAACTAATCACCCGAACCTCAGCAAAACCTATAGCCAATTTGCTTTCCAACCACATCCCGGTGACATTTCCAGTCGCAAAACCAGCCGCGTATACAACCACGTTAAGCAGGTTTTTTGTATCTGATAAAACAATTGCGATGGTCAACAACCAGATCAAAGAGTTGATAAAACCGAGCAGCCAGACCCAGATTTTATTGCTCCTCAAGGTGAAAATCAATCTTAAAGTATCTAAACTTGTCGAGATCAGCCGAATCAAAAAAATGAATAGGGCAATTAACAAACTTTCCTGTGTAAGCTGGAATGTATACATATCCAGTAATCCTTTTTTTCTAAACCTGGTTTAACCAGTCTAACCTGCTCATTAACAATAACACCATTCTTAACTTAATTGTCCCTGTCCATCAATTGAAAGTACATATCCTCTGCATAAGACTTCACCATTCTTCGCATGCTGAATTCAGGTGCAAGCGTCCGGATGGATTCTTTCATCCTGGCAATCCATTCTACTGGCAGGTCGCCGGTAGTCCGGTCATAGAACAATGGAATGATTTCATTCTCGAGCGTATCATAAAGACTTTCGGCATCCATTTCATCTTGAAGATTGTAATCCTTGTTGCTTTCATCAATTCCAATTGCCCAGCCATTATTTCCATTAAACCCTTCCCGCCACCAGCCATCCAGGACTGAAAAATTCAGGGCGCCATTTATTGCTGCTTTCTGTCCTGATGTACCAGAAGCTTCATTCGGCCGTCTGGGAGTATTCAGCCAGACATCCACACCTTGAACGAGATATCTTGCCAGATTCATATCATAATCTTCCAGAAAAACTAATCGTCCTCCGCTCTCTGCCATTTTTACTTTACGATACACATTCTGGATAAGTAATTTTCCAGGCTTGTCTGCAGGATGAGCTTTCCCTGCAAAGATAATCTGCACCGGCATGTCGGGTTGATTTATGATATTTAACAAGCGGGTAAAGTCTCTTAGGATCAGGTCTGCCCTTTTATAAGTAGCAAACCGTCTGGCAAAACCAATTGTTAATGCGTAGGGATCCAACAGAGTGCCAGAAGCGATCACTTGCACAGGATGTATCTTATCCTGGATCCATTGACCGCGGGCTCGTTCCCGCATATAAAATACAAGTTTTCTTTTCAGGTGGTGGCGAACTTCCCAGAGTTCTTCATCCGGAATATTGTTAATATTTTCCCAGATCTCCGGATCATCAATATTTTCCATCCAATCAGAGCCCAAATACCTTCCATACAGATGTCTTAATCTGCGGGCAAGCCAGGTTCCGGTATGAATCCCGTTGGTAATATGACTGATAGGAACCTCTTCGGCACGGGTATCGGGCCACAGATAGTTCCACATTTCCCTGGCCACTTCTCCATGAAGTTCAGAAACACCGTTGCGAAGGCTCGACATATGCATAGCTAAGACCGGCATACTGAAAGTTTCCCCCCAGGAAACCTTGTGGCGGGCGAGATCAATAAACTGCTCTCTTTCCAATCCAAGCTTCTCCTTGAATGTCGAAAAATACTTATCAATCAGCCATTCAGGGAATTCATCACTACCAGCAGGAACAGGGGTGTGTGTTGTAAAAACGGTTTTACTTTTAATTATCTCGATTGCTTCTTCCAGGCTAGAACCATTCTTGACCAATTCCCTCAACCGTTCCAGGGCGAGGAAAGCCGAATGGCCTTCATTCATATGCCAGACAGCAGGATTGTGTTCCAACTTTCTCAGGGCCCTCACGCCGCCTATCCCAAGAATAATTTCCTGGGAGATACGCAAGTCCAGGTCGCTGCTGTACAAACGGGAGGTTAATTCCCTGTCTTCATCTGAATTTCCCTCAACATTGGTATCCAGTAAATAAAGGGGGACTCTTCCGACTTGAATTTTCCAAATCCTGACTAAAACTTCCCTGCCGGCTAATTCCACTTCAATTGTTAACGGTTTTTCATTTTCATCGACCAGGGGCAGCACAGGTAATTCATCAAATTTCAGCTTTACATACTGGGCTTCCTGCCATCCATCCTCAGTAATCAACTGGGTAAAGTATCCTTTGGTATAGAGGAACCCCATGGCAACAAGCGGCAGTCCCAGGTCGCTGGCTTCCTTGAGATGATCGCCTGAAAGCACACCCAAACCGCCAGCATAAATCGGCAGGGTCTCATGCAAGCCGAATTCAGAAGAAAAATAAGCAATTAGCTCATCTTGCACGTGTCCATGATTTTCCTGGTACCAGGTATCTTCCCGTTCCATGTATTGATCATAAGCCAGCAAAGCCTGGTCATAAAAACCAAGAAAGTAGCTGTCATGAGTAACTGCATTTAATTTCGCTCTTTCCACGTTTCTCAGGAACTGAACCGGATTATGTGATGTCTGTTCCCATAAATCACTGTCAATTCTTTCATACAACCGCTGAACATCGGGATTCCAGGTCCACCACAGGTTATATGCCATTTCTCCCAGACGCACTATGCGTTGGGGAAGACTAAAATGATTGGGATTTACTTCATGATGCTTCGCCATTTCCGAAAGGTCCTCCTCTTCAAACTGAGGGTAATTATCAATAAAAAACCTCGCCAATTTTACCATTGGCCGTCATTTGAGTAAACTGAGCCCTGGTAGTTTTTCAGCGCCAGAAAAGTTTAATTAAGTTAATCGGTTGGACTCTCTAGAATCAGGAAGTTCAATTATTCCAGGGTCGATTATTCATCCCCTTGATTTCGATCGAATTTTTATCCCTCGAAACGAACTTCACCCCAGGTTCTAATATTCTCTGGAGGTGGAAGTACCTCTCCTTCTGGCCGGCGGATTAATACCATAGCCTCATCCTGACAAACCGGCACACATAATCCACAACCGACACAGCTTCCCGGATCAACTTCGCAGACCAATTCGCCCAGTTCAAGGGCGTCAAATTGACAGCGTTCGATACAATCCCCGCAAGAGACGCATAAATCCCCGTCAATTACCACCAGAAAATCAGATTTTGTAATTGCAGATGGTTTGTTAAATTCAACTACAGCCCGCAGGATACCGCAGCTGCAAGTGCAGCAGTTGCAAATGTAGTAATGTGGTCCCTGGTAATTTCCGGTGGTATGCACCAGGCCAGCCTCTTCCGCTTCGTTTAATATCTTCAGGGCTTCTTCCTTTGTGATTGCCCGATCCACATCGCTTCTATCAAAGGCGCCCTCGATTGGAGCGAATACCAGGCAGTTTTCTATCGGATGATCACAGGGATCGCCAATCAGCTTTTTTTGTACCCGGCAAATACAATCCCGCACACCCCAGGATTTTGCCTTTTCCAGCAAGTCAGATGCCCTTTCATAGGGGAATATTTCCATTTCAAAATCTACTGATTCCTCAACCGGAATTACCCGGTGAACCGATAATCCCTTTCCAGTTATTTCTCCCCCGGTTTCCTGGAAATACCGCTCAAAGAGTTCTGCCAACTCCTGATCCATACGGGGAAGCAATTCTTCGTAAAATCCAACCACAAAAGGCATTAACCCATATACCAATTCCCTTTCTCTTTTTGAGAATTTAATTACCCTCTTTCTAACCATGTTCTTCAGGATTTGCCTGGCTTGTTTCTCAGGGAGATTTGCCCGGGAAGCAATGAGTGAAGCCGGTTCCTTTACAAAAAACATTTCAGCAGCCAGCTCTGCTTCCTCAGGTGTAAATATTTTTTCCAGCAGACGCAATTCTATTCCGCTTTCTGTTGCCATGAACCAATTAGGCAGATCATCCAATTTTAGCGCTAGCTTTTTGTAAACATCCATGTTCATAACCAATTCTCCCTGTCATGATAAAAATTCTCTTTGGGAAAAACTATTTCTTTCTACTCAGGCTGGTTCCATCAATTTGGCGGCTTCTTGGATGATAACATCAGACACGGCTGATTTTTCCATTAAAGGCTGTTCTTTTTTACGGCCGTCCTTCCAGATCAATGTTACCTGGTTTTTATCGGACCCAATTCCAGAATCTTTCCGGCTGACATCATTAGCAACAATCAGGTCAAGCTCCTTCTTTTTCATTTTTAATGATGCGTTTTCCAGAAGATTCTCAGTTTCAGCAGCAAAACCAATTGTAAACCGCGGACCAACTCCACCAGATTTTTTTCTCTGAGCCAGTTCACCAAGGATATCCTGTGTAGTTTCCAGATTGATCACAGTCAAACCGCCCTGATCCTTTTTAACTTTCCGATTCATTTCTGCAACCGGTTTATAATCGGCGACTGCTGCAGCCATGATTAACAAATCAGCGTTTTCAGTTTCCTTCAATACGGCATCTGCCATTTGTTCAGCTGTTGTGACATCAACCATTGAAGCACCAACCGGGGAGGTTAAACAAACAGGACTTGAGATTAAGATCACTTTTGCACCCTGGTCCAATGCCGCCTGAGCCAGCGCGAATCCTTGTTTTCCTGATGACTTGTTAGACAGTACTCGAACTGGATCAATCGGTTCTTGGGTTCCACCTGCAGTAACAACCACTTTTCTCCCTTTCAGAACGCCATCCTTGCCTAAAAACACTCGCAGATGGCCCAAAAGCTGGTCAGATTCCAGCATTCGCCCTTTCCCTGACATTCCGGATGCCAGATGGCCTGCAGCGGGACCTAAAAGTTTAACTCCGCGTTTTTCCAATGTTTGAAGGTTTTCCTGGGTCGCTGGATGGGAGTACATACCACCGTCCATCGCTGGTGCCACCAGCAGTTCAGTTCGAGAGGCCAGGGCACTTACAGTGAGCAGGTTATCCGCCAATCCATTGGCAAGTTTTGCAATCGTGTTCGCAGTTGCCGGAGCTATCAAAAAAGCCTGATTTTCTTCCCCTAGCTTGATATGGAGAACATGGTCTTCAACCTGCCACAAATCTTGATCGACGTAAGCCTTGCAGCCTGTCACTGACGAGAAAGTAAGGGGAGAAACCAGCTTGGCAGCAGATTCTGTCAGAACAACATCTACCATTGCCCCTGATTGGGTTAATTTTGATGCCAGATCTACGATTTTATAAGCAGCAATAGATCCGGTAATACCCAGTACAATTCGTTTTCCTTCAAATACCTTCATTTGAGATTCCTTATTAAACTTTCTGGATAATGATTTACAGCCATCTGTCTTGCTGAGGACAAAGGTCCAGAGTCCAAGAATATTTAATTTCCCGGGATTATTATCCTCATACCAGGATTTGGGTTAGAGCGTTTCCTTCCCTTATTGGTTCATATCCCAAATAATTCGAAGTCCGTCCAGCGTCAGCCAGGGTGCAACGATATCTATCATCTGGGTTTCCCGGGCAATAATCTCTGTTAATCCACCTGTAGCGATAACCTTCATTTCAGGACCCAGCTCAGCGCGAAAACGAGTAACCATACCTTCAACCAAACCTACATAACCATAAATCAATCCTGACTGCATAGAATGGGGCGTGTTCTGCCCGATAACAGAGGGAGGTGTGCTTAAATCTACCCGGGGAAGTTTAGCTGCCCTCCGGAATAAGGCTTCCGCAGCGATGCCAATTCCGGGCGCGATTGCCCCCCCGAGGTAATCTCCATCCCGGGAAATAGCATCAAAGGTGGTCCCGGTACCGAAATCAACCACACAAGCTGGACCTCCGTATAGAGTCTGAACCGCAGCAGCATCAACTATTCTATCTGCGCCCACTGATCGCGGTGTTTCATAAAGGATGCGCACACCGGTTTTTGTACCGGCATCTACAACCAGAGGATCCTGGTTCAAGTATTTCCGGCAAGCCTGGAGAAAAATTCCGTTCAGCGGAGGTACAACGGAAGCAAGGCAAATTCCGCTGATATCATCTGGTGTTAAATTCTCGTGCTTAAGCAAACCATCAATCTGAAGTCCATATTCGTCCGGCATGCGGTTGTGATCTGTTGAAACCCGCCATCGGGGGCCTAATACATCTCCTTGGTATAAGCCAATAGAAATATTAGTGTTTCCAATATCAATTGTCATTAACATTGTTTTTCCTTCACTTGGTTTTGATC
>JAIORG010000171.1 GCA_021108255.1 Anaerolineales bacterium
GATAGGGCTTGCCGTAACAGTATTCATCTCAAAGTCTCCCTGCCACTCCTTCGCCCCTTCCTGCCTTCCCCACAACTTACAAGCTTGTATGGTCTTTTAATCCCTTATTCTCTTGACGGATAAATTTGCAGATGCTAAAATTATGGCTCATTGTCTGCCATAATGCATTTGAGGTGCCACAACCATGAGCCAAGATCGCCGTATCCTCAGGACGCAAAAACTGCTGGGCGAGGCATTAATCGCCGAGACCCGGGAAAAAGGGTACAAAAATGTCACCATCCAGGATGTCACCAAGCGGGCTGATGTTGGCTACCGCACTTATTTCCGCCATTACACCGGTCTGGATGAACTGTTGATCAGTGTCGCCCAGGACAGATTAGACGAATTTTACGAGATCCTCGACTTACCTCTGCCGGGAGAATTAATTGCAGACCCGGTGGAATATTTTCACAAAATCGGGGACACCCTCTTCCAGCACATCGAGCAGAACCAGAAAATGTTCCGCTTTTTACTGCTGGACGACAGCTTGCGTTTTGTCATCGATCCGGTGATGAGCCGGGCCTGTCAAAAAGCCGAGATATTATTATCCGGGCTGCCCCAGGAGAATATCTCAGCCGGTGTAGCCGCCAACCACATCATCTCCTCGGCGTTTTCACTCATGCGCTGGTGGCTGGAAAATGATCTGCGCCATTCCTCCCAAAAAATGGGGGCTATTTTTACTGACTTGATTATCAAACCCACCTGGCTGGTGATGACCCTGGAAGAATAACCGTATGGACATAAAATACTTGCCGAATATTATTAGACACTTGATTTTAGATAACGAACTGGATTCCTGACTCTGATGGCTAAATCAATTTCCCCCTTGATCGAACTGCAGGGTGTGACCAAACACTATCACACCAAAGCTGGCGCATTCCCGGCTTTAAAAGACATCCACTTAAATGTCTTCCCCGGTGAATTTCTGGGTGTGGTTGGAAAATCGGGCGCCGGCAAATCCACCCTGTTGAACATGATTACCGGGGTGGATCAACTCACTTCGGGTGAGATCCGGTTGCGCACCAATGGCAAGATTGTCAACCTCACAGATCTCAGCGAAAACGATTTGACCCTCTGGCGTGGGCGGACAATGGGCGTAATTTACCAATCTTTCCAACTGCTGCCCATGCTCAGTCTGGTCCAGAACGTGATGATGCCCATGGATATGAGCGGGTTGTACCACCCCCGCAAAAGCAAAGAGCGCGCCCTCGAACTACTGGACATGGTCGAACTCAGCGATCACGCTTTAAAATATCCCTCCCAGATTTCCGGCGGTCAGCAGCAGCGGGTGGCGATCGCCCGAGCCCTGGCCAATGATCCTCCCTTAATCGTGGCGGATGAACCCACCGGCAGCCTGGATTCTGTTACCGCGGACCACATTTTTGACCTGTTCCAGCAGCTGCTGCAGGCTGACCGGACGATTGTGATGGTTACCCATGATCAAGGATTAATGCCCAGATTCTCCCGGACTGTTAAGATCGCAGATGGAGAGTTAGTGGATGAAGGAAGTGAGCTGTGAAGATTCCAGCCAATGAACAGGCCCTTCCTGGCACCCAATCAGGGATTATTCAGATGCAGGGGGTTGTAAAAACATTTACCTCCTCTGCAGGGGAATTCACTGCCCTGCGGGGCATCGACCTCAACTTGCAGGAAGGTGAATTTGCCGCCGTGATCGGCAAGTCCGGCAGCGGAAAATCAACCCTGCTCAACATGCTCACCGGCATTGACCACCCCACCAGCGGTCAAGTCCTGGTAGACGGAGTGGACCTCTATGCCATGAGCGAGAGCAAACGCTCCTTATGGCGGGGACGAAATCTTGGTATTGTCTTCCAATTTTTCCAACTTTTACCCATGCTCAATCTACTTGAAAACGTCATGCTCCCTATGGATTATGTGGGTATGTACGATATTGATCAGCGGCCTAAAAAAGCGATGGAGTTATTAACCCTGGTCGGCCTGGAAGAACAAGCCCAGATGCTCCCCCGGGCTGTTTCACGGGGACAGCAGCAAAGCGCGGCCATTGCCCGTGCCCTGGCAAATGATGCTCCCATCCTGGTTGCTGATGAACCCACAGGCAACCTGGACTCCCTCTCCGCCAGCAAAATTATTGACCTATTTGAAAAACTTTCCGGGCAGGGAAAAACCATTATCATGGTCACCCACGACCCCTCCATGACCCAGCGGACTTCAAGAACGGTGTTTATTTCCGATGGAGAACTGGTCAATGAGACCATTGCCCAGGCGCTGCCTTTGCTGAACCATTCTGTCATGCAGGAATTGGGTCATCGTGTAAAGACACTCCATTTTCAACCCGGAGCAACGATCCTGGAGCATAAAAAACGCGTGGATAATGTGTATCTAATTCAAAAGGGGAAAGTGGATATTGTATTAAAGCAGCGCCGCAGCGACGATGTGGTGATCTCCACTTTGCAGCGAAATGATATCTTTGGCGAAATTGAACTGCTGCAAGGTGGCAAATCAATTGCCAGCGTGCGGGCTTCCATAGAGGGGGCGGTGGACTTGCTGGCCCTTTCCCGGGAAGATTTTAACTGGCTGATGAAAGAATCCCCTCTGACAGAAAAAGCAATGACCGAAATGGTCCAGGAAAGACTCGAAGAAAGAAAAGGTGCTGACCGCAGAAAGAAACGCCGAGGTTTATTCGGCTAAACACTTTCACCCTCTTGGCCTGATCCAAACCATGACCAGGGTGAAAAATGGTATAGGAGAGAAGTATGCGCCCTCGTTGGCGAAAAGTTCTTTCAGATCTAATTGATAATAAAGCCCGAACCATCCTGGTAGTATTTTCTATTGCCGTGGGTGTGTTGGCGATCGGCGTGATCGCCGGCGCCTATGTGATTATCTCAGAAGATATGGGCATAAGCTACGCGGCCAATAACCCCTCCAATATCGAAATCCGGATGGATGATTTTGACCAGGACCTGCTGAACACAGTACGGAATTTTGAGGGCATCAAAGAAGTCGAAGCACGCCGTGTGTTTAACATCCGCCTGCGCCTCCCCGGGGAAACCCAATGGACAACGGTTGACGTGGTGGCAATGGAAGATTTTGAGGAGAACGAGATCAACCTTCTCCAACCAGTCAGCGGAGCCACCGTGCCGGAGAAAAACCAAATCCTGCTTGAGCGCGATGTTCTGGAAGAGTTAAATATATCTCCTGGTGAGAGCCTGGAAATTCAACTCGATGATAAGACCATCAAAGAAATCATGGTGGCTGGAATTGTGCAGGATCCATCTACTGGGGCGATCGATTTTCTGGCAGCGCCCCTGGCCTACATCACCACAGATACGCTGAAATTCTTCGCCGAGCCAGATCTATTCAATCGCGTATATGCGACTGTTGAAGTCGGCCAGGATGACGATCCACATATCCGCTCTGTAACAGCTGACCTGACAGAGAAAATCGAAAAAAACGACTATATGGTCGGGCGAATTTTCCGCTCTAAAACCCATGAGCATCCCCTGGAGCCCACCATCAATGCGGTTCTGGGAATCTTAATGGCCTTGGGGGTCCTGATCGTATTCCTTTCCAGCTCATTAATTGCCAATACCCTCAGCGCCCTGCTCAATCAGCACCTGCGTCATATTGGTGTCATGAAGTTAATCGGAGGGCGGGACCAAATTATCTTTAGGATGTATTTGGTGCTGCTGCTGGTTTTTGGCTTTTTAGCGCTCTTGATCGCCATCCCGGCCGGAGGTCAGGGTGCTTATGCGCTGGCTCAATATATCGCTGACGAGATGGGCTTTTCGCTGCTGGGATACCGCATTGTGCCGCTCTCCTTTGTCCTTCAGATGGCAGTTGGTATCCTGGTACCCCTGGTTTCTGGATTCATACCCGTAATCAACGGATCAAAAGTCACCGTTCAAAAGGCGCTCGATGGAGACCAGGCCCAGAGTGACAGCGGGGAAGATCAAACGGGCAAAGCAGGAGGATCCCGGTTCGAACATATGCAGGTAAACTCCGCCCGGATCCTGGCTGACCGCGGCATCCGCATCCCCCGTCAAAGGCTCATATCTCTCCGAAATACATTCAGGCAGCGGGGACGTTTAATGCTGACACTTTTCACGCTCACCATGGGCGGGGCTATCTTTATCTCAGTCTTTAATGTCCGGGTTACTTTGCATGATTATGTTGACAATATTGGTAAATATTTCCTGGCTGATGTCACGCTCGATTTTGAAAGGCCTTACAGGCTGGAAGAAATCAAGCAGTACGTCTTCCAGGACCCGCGAGCGATTCATGTGGAAGGCTGGTCTTATGCCATCGCAGAAATTTTATTTCCTGACGGCTCCACAGCCGAAAATATCAGCATCCTAGCGCCGCCTGCAGAAAGCCACTTGGTTTCCCCTATGATGGTTGCTGGACGCTGGATTCAACCAGGTGACGAGAAGAAACTCGACATCAGCGAGGGAATTTACGATTATTATCCCGATTTGAATATTGGCGATACCATCCCGCTTAATATCAACGGGAAAGAAGAGCGCTGGGAGGTAGTAGGCATATTTAAATTCATCGGATTGGAAGGGATGATTGGTTATGCGCCTTATGAGTACATCTCGCGCGAACAAAACCTGGCCAACCGCTCTTTCACTTACCGGATTGAAATTCAACAGCATGATCGAGCATCCCAGCAAGCAATAGCCAAAGACCTGGACGCCTATTTCCGGGATCAAGGTTTCCATGTACAAGAGGTCACCCCCGGGCTGTCCACCCTGGACAGTGCCTCGGAAAGTCTGGATATTTTAATAACCTTCTTGCTGATTATGGCCCTGCTCACGGCCACGGTTGGCTCCATGGGACTGGCTGGCACAATGAGCATGAACGTACTGGAACGAACCCGGGAAATCGGGATCATGCGGGCAATCGGGGCCACCGATCTGGAGATCATCCGCATGGTGATTGTGGAAGGTCTACTGATCGGGATCATCTCCTTTGTATTGGCAATCATCCTTGCGGTTCCTTTCACCTATTTGCTCTCCACCATTGTCAGTAATGCCGTATTTGCCACTCCCATCGCCGTGGTTTTCACACCGATGGGATATTTTATCTGGCTAGGACTGGTAATCGTCCTGTCATCCCTGGCCAGTGTGCTGCCCGCCCGCAATGCGGCGAGGCTGACCATTCGCGAAGTTTTAGCATATGAATAAAAAGGTTGGTTTGATTTTTGACTGCCACAAAAAAAAGGAAATAAATATGAAAACCAGAAATACGAAAATTATCTTATTCTTGAGCTTGGTTCTTGCCTTCACTCTGAGCGCTTGCGGCGCGGAGGAAACTCCCACCCTGGAGCCAGTGGAAAGCATCAGCCTGGATTATGTGGTCGCGGAAGGGCATATTTTCCCTGTTCATCACAGCTGGTTAAATTTCGCAGCCCAGGGCAGAGTCGCTGAGATTCTGGTCGAGGAAGGCGAAAAAGTCACCTGGGATCAGCCCCTTATACACCTGGCTGACCGTGAGGGTGCAGAGGCTTCCCTGCTAGCAGCTGAATTGGAATTAACCCAGGCCCGGCAGGATTTTGATGATTTTACCCGTACCTCAGGCTTGGCTACTGCTTTAGCCTGGCAAACTTATCAAAGCGCACAAGCCCAGCGAGGTGCAGCCGAAGAGGAATGGGAAGATTTAAACCTCGAATCCCTGGAAGATAACATCGATGATGCCCGGATTGAGGTCCGTGACAGTGAGGATGATCTGAAGGATGCTCAGGAAGAATGGGAAAAATATAAAGATGTTAACGAGACGAACTATACCAGGCAGGCAGCTGAAGATGACTTGGAAGAAGCCCAGGAAAGTTTTTACGGTGCCCAGCGCGATCTAGAAGAAGCCATTCGAGAGATTGACGGCCCCCGGGCCGCCCTGGATGCCGCCCTGGCTGCTGAAGCCGAGGCCAAACGGGATTTCGAGATGTGGATGGAAGAGGGCTTTGATCTCGATCAGCTATCTCTGCTGGAATCCCGCGTCATAGCCGCTGAAGCCGGAGTGAACGCAGCCCGGATCAGGCTGGAAAACTACACATTAACCGCTCCCTTTGCTGGCACAGTGACAGATATCTACCTGGAGATCGGTCAATTTGTTGGCCCCGAAGCCATGGCAATCCAACTGGCCGACTTAAGTGAGTTTGTGATCGAAACCAGCGATCTGACTGAG
>JAIORG010000110.1 GCA_021108255.1 Anaerolineales bacterium
AGCCAGGAAAAATTCCGAGTTCTATCCTCCACCCGGGTTAATTTTAGAACATCTCAAGGATAGCCGTGGAAGCGATACAAAGCAGCGCAGCCCCGGCCAGGGCGCCAAAAACATACCCGATGATAGTTAGAGGTGAATGAATTCTTCTTTGACGAGTATCCTGCGCTTCCGCAAATTGAGCGAGCATCTTAGCAGCCTGGCGAGCCATATCCTGAGCCGAGAGGTCGGTTAGACCAACCCAAAGCCAATCTTTTTCATCAACAGGGATAACCAGCCGGGCCCCGGTATATTGCTCCAGCCAGGCACGGACAGCTTCTGGTGGATGGGTTAGTAAGTTTGAGGGGATCACAGCTGCAGCAGCTGAGTCTATCCTCTCGTCAAGCGGATCACCAGCTGGTTGAACTACAGCAGGCATACCAGGTGCAATTGTCTTGAGAGCGCTTAAAATACTCTCTGCGAATTGGCCTTCACCGGTATCAAATACCATTACCGGGAAAGCCGCATACTTCTCGATCAGTGCCTTTGATACCCGTCGGCCATCCGCCTGCAAGCAGCGCCAGTGATAGATGGAAAATATCACAAATAAAATTAATAAGGCCCCTAGCGATAGGATGGTTTGCAAGCTGTGTCTGTCAGCATTCCCCAGCACAAGCTGGATTAGTTGATACAACAGCATGCCAGCGGTGATCATGGTTCCTATCACCCCGGCAAATAAGATCAAATACAAATATCCCTTACGCACTAAGGAACGGCTGGCATGGTCGGTTTGCTCATCATCCTTGAGTATCTCCAGCTGAGCAGGCCGCCAATGGAGGGTCCAAACTGGCAGACTTACGAGCAGGGTAGCAAGAATATAGGCCAACCCCTCGCGTGGGTAAGCTCCCCATATTTCTTTGGGGGGCACAAACATATCAATCAGCCATACAGCCAGCAATTGCAGTGCTGTAAATGTTGCGATTAGACCAGCCAGAGACAGAACGTAGTAGTACACCCGGCGGTGACCTGCGATCTCCGAGATTTGAGGAAGGTTTTCTGTATCTTGCCATAATGTCTGCTGGAAATAGCGCCAAACTACAGCGGATGGGATCAAAACGGAGAAAGCAACGGAAATCTCTAGCAGAAAATTCGACCAAATTGCAGTTTCTCCAAATATACCGTTTAACAAGTCGCCCAGGATAACTCCCGCTGGAATCAGAGTTGCCAAAGCCCCCAATAGCGACAGGGCATATAGAATACTTAGACGGATCCAGGAGGATCTTTCGCCCGGATCCTTGATCGCGTTTTTAATGATCTGCCAGCTGTAAACCCACACTCCGGTGCCAATGAGAGCAAAACTGATCCCATTTACCATCGCGGCGTCAACTCCGCCAAGTACATCCTCGGTCATGAATAGCAGCAGCAGCACTGCGCCGCCGTACAGCATCAATAAACCATAAAGCATCCAGAAATAATGGTTGATGCGGCGCATGAGCGGCAGACTTTTTCCTTGTGGTTTTTGCCAAAGCTGAACAATAACTCGCCGGAAATAGATTGCCAGGACTGCATTGACAACAATGGCAATCAGGTTATCTGACCAACTCTGGTCAGTGCCGAATGCCAACCCAATCTCTCCCAGGTTGAGGATTAAAGCCAGGGTACGCATCAGGATTGAGAGCAGGCTGTGCACAACAGGAACGGCCAGAGCGATCCAGGCTGCATAAAGGAAAAAGGTACGCACACCTGAATATGCCTCATCTTCATCTTGCTGAGCATCGCGCTGAGCCAACCACCAATGGAAGAAAAACACTGGCAATCCGACTAATATAAATGCCAGCCCGCCAGCTAATGAATCAGCCGCAAGGGTAAAACCCTCCGCAAAGATCGAGCGTGCCAGGGTGATTAGAGCCCAAACTACAACTTCGAGGCTGATAAGGGTTACTAAATAAATATACAATCGCCGAATGGTCTTCATTATCTCCTCTTTAAGGAACAGTCCTCCCTAGGGACGATAAGCATCGTTATACCAGTCCCAGCCCCAAAATGGGTAAGGCATACTAGTTATTTTCCACTCACCTTTTTCATTCTTGACTAAGTGGGCGACTGAATTGTTGCGGCTTACACCGCTAAACGGACCCGGGCTGATCTGGACAGTTGTAACATCAACCCAGGCTGAATTATCCAGGTCTTCATCCCAACCAGTGATTTGAATACCGTAATCTTTTGGACCGTTGTATTCTGTTGAAAAAAAAGAACGGAAATCACCAAAAGCCGGTTTATCTTCCTCGTCAGCCAGATAGCCATAAGCTTTTTGGAAGTCACCTTTTTGCAGCGCCAGGACAAAATTGTGGACTACGTCATCCGGAGTGTTCTCTCCCACATAGGTTTGTCCATCACCCTGCCTGACGAAAAACACAACTAGGGCAGCAGTAATCAACACCCCGATCCCTACCAGAATTCCAATTAAAAATCGATCTTTTTTCATGCCAGTTTCCTTTTTTCAAGCTGAGGTTTTGGCTTCTTCTTGGTAAATACAGTGATATTTTAATTATACAACGATAATTGGGAACTTTTTCATCTCACTTTCTTCACAACTTCAGATTGTTGGTGTAACATAACAACTGTAGGAAGACTGGGGGCAGATTAGATCTCAACAGGGCTTTTTCGATAAAATTTCTGATGGAAAAGGGAAAAAACATGAAAAACATTGTTCTTACTCCTACTCCTGAATGGATGGCCTTAGACGGCCTCACTGATACAGTCGCTCCCTGGGAAGACGGTCTGCGTACAAATGTTGACTCGCCGTCCTTCGAGTGGTGGTACTTTGATGCCCATTTTGATGATGGTTCCACTGCTGTGATTGTCTTTTACACAAAGCCAATGCTGGTATGGAAGGGTCCAGCCAAACCACAGGTCTCGATGACCATCACCCGTCCCAATGGAGAAAAGACCATCAAATTTTTCACCAGCTCCATTGCTCAATTCTCGGCAGCAAAGGAAATATGTGATGTGAGGGTCGGAAACAGTTGGGTTCAGGGAGACTTGCATCGCTACCAGCTCCATGTTGAGATAGATGATCTCGCTGCCGATCTGACATTCACCAGTACGGTTAATCCCTGGCGGCCAGACGCAGGCAAAGCTTATTTCAGGGACCTTGAGCATTACTTCGCCTGGCTGCCGTCCGTTCCCTACGGATTGGCGGAAGGTACTTTAACCTATGACGATCAGGTTCACCAGGTTAAGGGGGGCGGTTATCATGACCATAACTGGGGGAACATTGGCCTGAACGAGATTACGGATCATTGGTATTGGGGCCGCGCCCACCTTGGCGATTACACGCTAATTTTCGCCGAGATAATCGCGTCGAAAAAATTTGGTTACAAACCCCAGCCAGTATTTATGTTGGCCAAAGGAAGTGAAGTTATAATAGGCGATGGGGTGCCGCTCAGTATGGATGCACGCGATTTTGTGCCGCACTCTGGCGGACGGAAGTACCCAAATGAAGTGGATATCCACTGGCAAAAAGATGAAGAGACAGTGCATCTCGCCCTTCGCAATCCGCAGGTTATTGAGGCCATCAGCCTGCTATTGATCCTTCCTGCTTGGCAGCGACCGTTGCTGCGATTGTTCAGCAACCCATACTATTTTCGCTTTAATGCCGATCTGGAAATGAGCGTTAATCTGAAAAATAACAAAACCGTTGAGCAGGGCACAACACTCTTCGAAATCATGATTTTACAAGGGAAGAATCACCCTTGAGATTAGGAGTTCAGGGAACTCTCCTTCCAGTCTTGAAAAACGGTTATACTAAAGGAATATCTCTTTAGATTACCAAAAACAGCTAAAAAAAATTAGATTTGGTAAATCTCTAATACCAAGTAAATTGCAAAACAAGAATATCAGAGTATCTTAAAATTATTTTGTGGGATTTATCATCAGGCGAGTGATTACCTGTTTGCTCGAAAGAACAGGGGTTGCGAGCAATAAATCTGAGCCAATTTAAGACACTTTCCATAATGTGCGCAGGTGATTAATTTAACAGCAGAGGGAAAAATGGATAAGAAAAGAAAAGGGTTGTATTTGATTGGAGGACTAATTGCGGCGGTCATGTTAGCCACTATTTCCTGGATGGTTCTTGAAACTGGCATTGAGATTTCTTCAAAAGCTGATTTTTGCGGTACCTGTCATTCCATGGAACCGATGGTCGCTTCCTATAAAGCGTCTACTCATGGGGGTAATAATCCCAGGGGAATCATGAGTGCTTGTACAGACTGCCATGTATCACATGAAAATGTCTATACCCATTTTATTGGTAAAGCAAAATCTGGAACGCACGATATTTGGGTTACAGTGTTTACTGATGAAATGAACAATGATTGGCAAGCACTGAGGGAAAAACGAGAGGATTATGTTTATGACTCGGGTTGTCTCACCTGTCACCGAAATCTGGAAAACGCAACCCAGGATACAAAAGAACACGACAATTACTTTGCCGGGTTAATTGACGCCCAATGTGTCACCTGCCATGAAGAAGTTGGGCATTCGAATCTCAATAGATATTTACTGGAAACCAAATATAGGACAGAAAGATAGACCAAAAACCAGCAAGGTCAAATTTGAAGAGGTGAAAAATGAAGAGTAATAAATTGATAGTGGTGGTCACGGTATTATTGTTAATTTCTTCAGTTCTTGTTGCTTGCTCTAGCGAGCCCCCTGCGCTTTCTGAAGAGGAACAAGCGGAAATTAAGGAACTCACAGAGGAAGCAAAAACATGCATTGAATGCCATTCCACAGAAACGCCTGGTATTGTCGCAATTTGGGACCAAAGCGCACATGCTGAAGTTGCTGTTAGCTGCCTTGACTGCCATACAGTAGATCCTGATTCCCCTCTGGCATTAAGTGGCGTTGAGGGACATGAGGATATCAAGGTGAGTGTGTCAATGCTTGTGCCGCCTGCTGTGTGTGCTGAATGCCATGAAAACGCAGTTGAACAATTCCATGCCAGCGGGCATGAACGAGCTTATTTGCAGGTTGCTGCCAGTGATTCAATGCAAGCCTTGATGTATCATCATGAGGGGCAAGATCATCCCGAACTGTCTGGTGCATCGGCTGAAACAGGATGCTACCAATGTCATGGAAATGAAATCGTTGTTGATGATACTGGACACCCAACAGCAGACACTTATCCAAGTTCTGGAGTAGGCAACTTATATCCCGACGGTGATGTAGGCAACTGTTCAGTATGCCATACCCGCCATAGCTTTTCTATCGCTGATGCACGAAGACCAGAGGCTTGTGCTAGCTGCCATCTAGGTCCAGACCACCCAGACATAGAAATTTACGAAGCAAGTAAACATGGTCAAATTTACCATTCAGATGGTGAAAACTGGGTCTGGGATAGACCTCCTGGAGAATGGGAGCCTGGTGATTACACAGCACCCACCTGTGCAACTTGCCATATGAGCGGTATTGGCGATCTTGAAGTTACCCACAATATTTCGGAACGATTGTACTGGAACCTGTGGGCGAAAGTTTCAAAACCTCGAACTGATCCTGATGTCATGGGTACCTATTATGGCGATGGTGAAACCGGGCGGGAACTAATGACGCAAGTCTGTACGGAATGCCATTCAACTACCTTGGCAGAATCTTTCTTCGTTTCTGGCGATAAGGCAGTTAATTTATATAATGATGTTTATTTTGCCAAAGCTGAAGAAATGCGGGCAGAACTTGCTGAATTGGGGCTTCTGAAGGAAAACCCCTGGAAAGATGAATTCCAGATTATTTATTATTACCTCTGGCACCATGAAGGCCGTCGAGCACGCCAGGGCGCCATGATGGCTGGAGCAGATTGGTCACACTGGCACGGTTTCTTTGAATTGATGCAGGATCTATACAAATTGGAAGACATCTATCAGTTGAGAATTGAAACAGGGGTAATTGAATAACCTGATTTGGGAAAATTGAAGAAGATTAAACAGGGCTGTCTGAAAAGGCAGCCCTGTGTTTTTATCTCTACTATCTGCGCCTCTATGAATTACTTCATAGAGGGGAGATTGCGCAGCGTGTTTTGGAGTTTCGGTTACTTTTACGGGATAAACCTTCTCTTCAGGGA
>JAIORG010000163.1 GCA_021108255.1 Anaerolineales bacterium
ATGGTATTATATTCTGAATATTGAATCGTCCCTGGAATAACTTTCAGGCCAATTTAATATAATCCCGACTTTTAATGGATCAAGCGGGGCTGGCAAGAAACCGGATAGTAAGGCAACAGGTACCGCCTGCTGATTTAATCCAGAAAAAACGGTAAGCCTGACTGCTGTACTTGTAATTGAGGCCAACATTGATTGCGGCTGCAATCAATGTTGGCTGCTGTGTTTTTGGTGTATCATAACAGCAGCAACTTTAATGAAACTACGCTAGAAAAGGATTAAACAATGGAATGGCTCTCATCCCCCGAAACCTGGATTGCACTGCTCACGCTTACAGCCCTGGAAATTGTCCTGGGTATCGATAATATAATTTTTATTTCCATTCTCGCGGGCAGGCTCCCGGAAAAACAACAGAAACTTGGGCGCCAGACAGGGTTGGTGATGGCGATGGTCACCCGCATCCTGCTTTTGTTCTCTCTAACCTGGCTTACCCAGTTAACCGCTCCTCTCTTTTCAATATTTAGTTATGACATATCAGGAAGAGACCTGATCTTGATTTCAGGCGGTTTGTTTTTGTTAGGAAAAAGCACCTTTGAAATCCATGAACGGCTGGAAGGAGAAGAAGGGCATGCCTCCCAGAAAGTTACCCCCTCCTTAACTGGAGTCATCATTCAAATCATGCTGCTGGATATTGTCTTTTCCCTGGATTCGGTCATCACGGCTATCGGTATGGTGGATGAAGTTGCCATCATGATTACAGCCGTGATAATTTCAGTGGCGATCATGCTGTTTGCTGCCGGCCCGATCAGCTCGTTTGTAAATGACCGGCCAACCCTGAAAATCCTCGCCCTGAGTTTCCTGCTGCTGATTGGTTTCACCCTGGTGGCAGACGGCTTGGGATTCCATATCCCCAAAGGCTATATCTATTTCGCGATGGGTTTCTCCGTATTTGTGGAGGTCATCAACCTGCAGGTCCGTGCCAAAACACAACCAGTTCAGCTGCGCAAACCTTATACATCCGAGAAATAACTATCAAAAATGGACTCTTCCCGCGTAATTCTCCACCTTGATCTGGATGCTTTCTTCTGTGCAGTAGAAGAAATCAAGGATCCTGGTTTACGCGGGAAAGCCTTTGCGGTTGGAGGATCCCCAACCGGACGGGGAGTAGTTACCTCCGCTTCCTACCCGGCCCGTAAGCAAGGCATCCACTCCGCTATGCCGATGGCTAAAGCAGTCCAGCTCTGTCCCGGCCTGATTGTTGTCTCCGGTGATCATCGTTCCTACGGGCATTATTCCAGGAAAGTGATGGCCTGTCTTACCGCGCTATCACCGCAAATAGAACAAATATCCATTGATGAAGCCTTTCTGGATATCACTGAACTGGGACCCTCTCCCAGGGCAATTGGCCTTCAGATTCAGGGAACTATCCTGGAAGAGCTTGATTTGCCAAATTCAGTTGGCATTGCCGGTAACAAGCTGGTAGCTAAAATCGCCACCGACGTCGGCAAACTCGGGTCAGCTGGTGATCGTCCTCCTAACGCCATTACAGTTGTCCCGCCCGGAGAGGAAGCCAATTTCCTCGCTCCTTTACCAGTGGATATGTTATGGGGAGTGGGACCTAAAACCAAAGGGCGATTGGAAGGAATAAACATCCACACTATTGGCGACTTGGCGGCTTACTCTGTCATTGAACTCTCCAGGACTTTTGGAAAACACGGGTACGATCTCTCCCGGAGAGCACAGGGAATTGATCAGCGGGATATTGTCAAAAAACGGAAGACTAAATCAATCAGCAACGAGCAGACTTTCCGCGAAGATATCGGACGAAAAAGCGATGTGCTGAAATCGATTAATAAACTCGCCAAGAAAGTTGCCCAGCGTTTGGGTTCGAAAAACCTCAAAGGCAGAACGGTCCAGATCAAACTTCGCTGGTCAGATTTCACAACTTTAACCCGGCAAAAAACATTGCCAAAAACCACCAACGATGCCGACGTCCTTCAACGAACCGCTTCATCCCTGCTGGATCAAGTTTGGGAAGAAGGGCGGCTGGTCCGGCTGGTCGGTGTTGGTATGAGCAATCTGGATACCGAAGCCCAACAGTTGGGACTCTGGGATCCAGAAGTGAAAAAAGACCTCCAGCTTCAGCAGGCACTGAAGGATTTAAGAGAAAGATTCGGAGAAGATGCTATTTCCCAGGGGATAAAAAACAATAAATAAATTTTTCACAAGCTGAGAGAAATCGATTATAATTACAAGTTGAGTTAAGCACATGCTCCACCTGCTTAAACACTATATATACACTTATCTAATGGAGTAAAGTAAATGGCTAAAAATATTAAAATGATTGACGGCAATGAAGCAGTTGCTGCGACTGCCCACAAGATTAATGAAGTGATTGCTATCTACCCCATCACACCCTCCTCAGCGATGGGTGAACATGCAGACGCCTGGTCAGCACAGGGAAAGACCAACATCTGGGGTACCATTCCGGACGTGATCGAAATGCAGTCTGAAGGCGGTGCTGCCGGTGCAATCCATGGCGCCCTGCAGACAGGCGCTTTATCAACTACTTTTACAGCTTCTCAAGGGCTGTTGTTGATGCTGCCAAATATGTTTAAAATTGCCGCTGAGTTAACCCCCACGGTGTTCCATGTCTCCGCGCGTTCCGTTGCGGCCCAGGCATTATCCATATTTGGTGATCATTCAGACGTTATGGCTGCGCGATCAACCGGTTTTGGGCAGCTTTCGTCCGGCTCGGTTCAAGAAGCTCATGACTTTGCCCTGATTGCTACAGCGGCAGCTCTGGAATCTCGAGTTCCTTTTATTCATTTCTTTGAAGGCTTCCGAATATCTCACGAAATCAACAAGATTGAGATGCTTTCAGATAAAGTGCTGCGGGAAATGATAGATGATAAATTTGTTCACGATCACCGTGCCCGGGGCATGAATCCTGACAAACCCGTCCTGCGGGGAACCGCCCAAAACCCGGATATTTTCTTCCAGGCCAGGGAAACTGTCAACAAATACTACATTGCCTGCCCTGAAATTGTTGAGAAGGCAATGGATAAATTCGGCAAACTGGCTGGACGAGAATATCACTTGTTCGACTATTTCGGTGCCAAAGATGCGGATCGGGTAATTATTCTGATGGGAGCTGGCGGAGAAACCGCAGATGCCACCGCAAAATACCTCAATGAGAGCGGCGAAAAGGTCGGTGTTATCCGGGTGCGTTTATACCGCCCCTTCTCCATTAAACATCTACTAGATGTTTTACCGGATTCTGTGAAAGTAATTGCCGTTCTGGATCGAACTAAAGAGCCGGGTGCTCTTGGCGAACCTCTTTACAATGATGTTGTCACTGCGATTGTAGAAGGCATGGACAAGGAATCTGCTCCCCTGATAATCGGCGGCCGCTACGGCCTGTCTTCCAAGGAATTCACCCCTGCTATGGTCAAGGGTGTCTTTGATGAAATCAAGAAGGATAATCCCAAGAACCACTTCACCATCGGGATTATTGATGACGTGACCCACACCAGTCTTGAATACAACCCTGAATTCTCAATTGAGGAGTCAGACACAATCAGCAGCGTATTCTTTGGGCTTGGTTCTGATGGCACTGTAGGAGCTAACAAAAACTCAATTAAGATCATTGGTGAAGAAACTGAAAATTATGCTCAAGGGTATTTTGTTTATGACTCGAAAAAATCCGGGGCAAAAACTATTTCTCACCTCCGTTTCGGTCGAAACCCGATCAATGCGCCTTACTTAATTGGAGAAAATGAAGCCGATTTCCTGGCTTGTCATCAATTTAGCTTCCTGGAACAGATTGAAATGCTGAAATATTCTAAACCGGGATCTATTTTCTTACTGAACAGTATCTACGAGTCTGATGTTGTCTGGAATTACCTTCCACTTAAAGTTCAAGATACCATTATTAAGAAAGAGATCGAGCTTTACATAATCAATGCTTATGATGTGGCAAAAGAAACCGGCATGGGCAGCCGCATCAACACAATCATGCAAACATGTTTCTTCGCAATTAGCGGTGTATTACCCCGTGACGAAGCCATTGCGGCCATCAAACAAGCTATTGAAAAAACTTACGGTAAAAAAGGTAAAGATGTTGTCCAAAAGAACTATGAAGCAGTTGACCAATCGCTTGCCAATCTACACAAAGTAGAAGTTCCGGAAAAAGCGGACAGCAGCATCCACATGCGGCCCACTGTTCCAGACGAAGCGCCAGATTTTGTTAAGAATGTGCTTGGAGAGATACTCGCGGGCTATGGCGACAATTTACCTGTCAGCGTGTTTCCAGACGATGGCACTTATCCAACCGGAACCACAAAGTGGGAAAAGCGCAACGTTACGCTTGAAATTCCAGCCTGGAATCCTGACACCTGCATTCAATGCAACAAGTGTGCAATTGTATGTCCGCACGCGGCAATACGCCCCAAAGTATATGAGCCCGAGTTACTGAAAGACTCTCCCCCAACCTTCAAATCACTTGATGCCAAAGGACGCGAATTCGAGGGACTGGTTTACACCATCCAGGTTGCTCCTGAAGATTGCACCGGATGTACTTTGTGTGTTGATGCCTGCCCCGCAAAAGATAAAGATGAGCCAGCTCTGAAAATGGTTTCCCAACCACCTCTTCGCGAGGGTGAAAGCAAAAATTGGGATTTCTTCCTTTCACTGCCCGAGATTGATCGATCTAAACTTAAACTCAACCGGATCAAAGATTCTCAGTTCTTGCAACCCCTATTTGAATTCTCGGGTGCTTGCGCTGGATGCGGTGAAACACCCTATGTGAAGCTGCTTACGCAGCTCTTTGGCGACCGGTCTGTGATTGCCAATGCGACGGGTTGTTCATCAATTTACGGCGGCAATATGCCGACAACTCCTTACAGCACCAACAATGACGGCTACGGGCCAACCTGGAATAACTCCCTCTTTGAAGACAACGCGGAGTTTGGTTTGGGGATGCGCCTGACCATTGATAAACATATGGAATACGCCAAAGAATTACTTCCCCAATTAAGCGATGTGATTGGAAAAGAATTGGTCGATGACATTCTTAACGCTGATCAATCCTCTGAGGCAGGAATTAGCGCCCAGCGGGAACGAGTAGCGAAATTGCAGGGAAAACTTAAAGGTTTGGATAATCCTAAAGCCCTCGATTTACTCAGCATCGCAGATAAACTGGTCCGCAAGGATGTCTGGATACTTGGTGGTGATGGCTGGGCCTATGACATTGGCTATGGTGGTTTGGATCATGTACTGGCCTCCGGCCGAAACGTCAATGTGCTGGTTATGGACACTCAAGTGTACTCAAACACTGGCGGACAATCCTCCAAGGCAACTCCTCTCGCCGCGACTGCAAAGTTTGCTTTCAACGGCAAGGAAATACCTCGCAAAGACCTGGGCATGATGGCTATGTCTTATGGTTATATCTATGTAGCTCAAATAGCAATTGGGTCCAATGACAATCAAACCTTAAAAGCTTTCCTTGAAGCTGAGGCTTATGACGGTCCCTCACTGATCCTGGCTTACTCCCCCTGTATTGCTCACGGGTTCGATATGGCTTTACAGCACAAACATCAAGACATGGCGGTTAAATCTGGTCTCTGGCCTCTTTACCGCTTCAATCCTGCTCGAGCGCTAGAAGGCAAGAATCCGCTGCAGTTGGATTCAAAGGCTCCCAGTGTTCCCTTCAAAGATTTCGCTTATGATGAAGTTCGTTTCAACACGCTGTTGAGAAGTGATGAAAAACGAGCCGAATTCTTGATGAAATCAGCACAAAAAAGCATTAACGAACGCTGGAACCTTTACAAACATATGGCAGCAATGGACTACAGCCTGGAGGAAGAAACGGCGTAAACAGGATTACTGATTAAACACAAAAGGGGCTGTCCATTCGGGACAGCCCCTTTTTGGTTTAAGGGAGTAAACCGCAACTCCTCGAAGAGCCCAAAGGGGGGCGGACAGGAGCTATTGGGGCTTATGCTATACT
>JAIORG010000188.1 GCA_021108255.1 Anaerolineales bacterium
CCTTAACCGGCGGTCAGGTGGAGCGGGGGTTACTAGAATGGAATAGAGATGGGGCGCGGCAGGCATGGTACCCTTCGTTTGACACTGAGCTGGGGACGTTAGCCTGAGGGCTCGAGCGTCTGGGTCAGCCGGTTGCACCTATGGGATACTCACAGCTTTCACCTGAGTAAGCCCGAGGGGTTACTTGGCAGCCCAGCGGACTTCAAGTCTGGGACCCCACCCGCAAGTGGGAGAACCCGTATCGGTAGATGTAACTCTTGACCCAAAAATCCGTGCCCCATCAACCACTTATTAAGGAGTGTAACATGAACTCACCCCCGGAAACAATTCCAATTGTCCGCTATATTGGCATCGACATTCACAAGTATTATGTGATGATCGGAGGTCAAAACCGGCACCAGGAATGGATCCTGCGACCCCGCCAGGTGCAGATGGCTCATTTTCGGTCCTGGGCTAAAAAGAATCTCAAGCCCGGCGACGAGGTGGTGGTAGAGGCCACTTCCAACGTCTGGGATATTTATGACATCGTGGTTCCCCTGGTCAGCAGAACAGTGGTGGCCAACGCATACAAAGTACGCCAGATCGCTGAAGCCCGAGTGAAAACCGACAAAGAAGACATCAGGCGGTTAATCACCTTGCTGATTGCAGATATTGTCCCGGAAGTCTGGGTGCCACCGCAACATGTGCGTGAACTGCGCTCACTGATCTCCTTCCGCTGGCGGCTCACCAAGCAGATCACAATGTCGAAAAACCGGCTGCACAGTGTGGTGCAGAGATTTAATCTTAATGCTCCGGAAGGTGGACTGCTGACGGACAAAAACAAATCCTGGTGGGAGGTGCAGGAATTTACGGATCTGACCGGGTTCCAGGTAGAGCGCGACTTAGAGATCGTGGAAAATCTAGAGTCTCAGAAAGCAGCCATTGACCAGAAGCTGGCTGAGCTGAGCAACATTGAACCTTGGGCATCGGATATGGTCTACATGATGCAGATCCCTGGATTCGGCCTGATCTTTTCGATGGTAATACTTTCAGCCATCGGTGATATCAAGCGTTTTTCCCATCCCAAGAAACTGGTTGGTTATGCTGGTCTCGGAGCTGGCGTGCATGCCAGTGGAGAGAAATACCAGGAGAAATCGATCACAAAAGCGGGTCGCAAGGAGCTGCGCTGGGCGCTGGTGGAAGCTGCCTGGGTGGCGGTCCGTTTCGATCCGTACTGGAAAGCTCAGTTCATCCGTTTGAAAAAAAGGATGCATGTTAACAAAGCCATTGTAGCGATTGCCCGCAGGATGCTGGTTTCGATCTGGTATATCCTCACCAGGCGTGAATCCTATCGTCACTTCGATGAGGAAACCATTGCATACAAGATGTTGATCTGGGCTCAGGCGATTGGTGAAGAGGGCCGCCAAGGACTGACCCGTCAGCAGTTCGCTAAATATGGCCTGCTGCGGTTGGGGATTGGGCATGACCTGGAGCGCATTGTGAAGGGCGGAGGCCCTAGAAGAATTGCTCCCACTGAAGAAGTCCTGGCTCTGAAACCTGAGCTGGCCCCGCCGCGTTAGATTCCTCCCCTGCTAATATCGAACGAGTCTGCTTGCTGGCCGATGTTGCTGGCAGGCGATGATAGTTTTAACTACACTATAAAAAAGAGCCCAAACCAACATCGATCATGTTGGAGAGGACTCTAGTATTTTGGTTTTCCTGATCTTTTTCTCTAAATTTGTTGTTTGCCCTTGACACTGTTATTCATCGGTAGGTGGCGTTTCTTGCTTTGCTTCTTTTTGTCTTATATTCAAAATAATATGGTGGTATTTTGTCAACACATTTAAAATAGGTCTCTTCGAATGGTAATCCTTTATATCTGAATTTACAGAAGAAATGAGGGAATGGATAATGTTCATCTCCTTCTAGGTCATAATCTATGATATCTGAAAAATTTATCTGCCCAACTCGATAGGTTTTTATTAAAGATAAATTTTCACCCTTTGTTCCTTCTCTAAAATCCCACGTATTGTCATCAAAAACCACTAATTCAACTATCCCATAAATAAACTCTAACCCGCTGTGATAAATGCTTTTAATCTCTGCAGCAAACCATGAGTATTCACCATATCTATCCGGCTTGTTAGAATCTGGATATTGATTTCCATCAAAGGCTCGAAGAAGCATTTTTGAGTTTCGTTTTCTGTTTTCGGGGAGGAAGTTTAACCAATCTTGAAAATCACACTCTATTCTTCGTTTTAGATTCAAATTGCGTTGTATTTCATCCTCTTTTGATAATCCCTCCCTTTTTTCAAAAAGCTCCATCCAACTCTTGATTTTACCGCCAGCGTCAAGAACCCAATTAAAAGCAATGCCTGATAACATCAAAATCCCACCAGGAATAACAAGCCACTCGGGAAATGACTTAATACTGATGACAACTAGGATTATTGTGATGCCTATAGCAATGAGTAAAACTTTAACAATTTTCATGATAGTTAGCCACCAATTATTTTATAGAATCTATCAATTCATCTAACTCTTCCACCATATCTTTTGAATATTCATGGAAAATAAGATTGCGTGTTTCTGAGTCTAACCATGTAACAATATAGCTGTCAATTGCCGATACTGAAATTGCTTCCGGATACCATGCTTCAACATATGCAATAGCAGGTACATAATCTGTCTCAACAGGTTTAGGACGAACAGAATTAGGTATTAGTTTATCTGAAAGCTTCTGTCTGTTCAACCTAAGTATGATGGTAATTGGTTTATGATCATAGAAAAAGTCTGCCCATATGTGATGATTTCCTCGGTAATCATCATCACGCGCGGATTCAAAATCAAATAGACATATATAGCCCATAGAAAATCCGTAATAGCTTATTGATTGAGGATATGAAAAAGGGAAATTCCCTTTGTTGGGCAGAATATTACCTGTTTGGCGGATTCCTTTATATCCATCAATGCTCGTTCTGTGAAGAACGCCTTTTATCAACTGTGTCATTAAAGGGTAAATCGTACTTTTGCGGAAGGACTGTATCTGATATTCTTTGATTTCTCTTGTAGACATATTTAAAAGTTGATTCGTCCAAGTAGCCACCTAACGGATGAGCTCACCTGCAGCCGGGTCTTGGTTAATCCGATCCTAAAACCCGAGCCGCCCACCTTAACCGGCTGTCAGGTGGAGCGGGGGTTAGCATGCGTTAACATCCTCATTTCTCCATCGATGAAGCAGACCATGTAGATGTATCATCAATGTTCATAACGTTAATCTTTGATTCGTAAATGCCATCATCATTCCAATCCTCAAGTACATGATATGCTAGGTACTTGCTATTTGGAGACCAGTAATAATCACTAATTGCACCAAAGTCGATTATATTTATCTCTTCATTACTCATCATATCAACAATCATAATAACTCTGTCCCCATTAGCACGAAATGCATAAGAGAAAAACCGGGAATCAGGGGACCATGATGGTTTAATCAAATCATATTCTGGATTTGAAATTTTTATTTCATTCAAATCGTGAAGATCAATGATTATGATCTCATGAAATTCTTCACCTTCTTTACTATATGCAAATTGAGTTCCATCCGAGGACCATGCCGGATCCCAGCCGGTTGAATTCTCCGCTACTAAATCCAACTTATTACTCTCTAAATCAACTAAATAAATATTATTTGTGAGACTATGAACTGACCATGCATCAATAATAAGTTTATTGCTATCTGGTGACCAGTTGAATGAAGACACCTCAAGATTATCAGTAACTTTTTCTAAATTGCTTCCATCAACATTCATTATATATAAATCTCCCCCAACAGTTCCTTGTATATATGCAATTCTATTTCCATCAGGTGAATATGACGGCTCTTTACATCCAGCATCATCAAATGTTAACTGTCTTACATCACCCCCTTCGTGGTCCATAGAAAACAAGTTTGCACCATTCTCGGGATCTCTAGAGGAAACGAAAATAATTCTCTTCCCATCCGGCGACCAACTTGGATCATAGTCCAAGAAATGATTGTCTGTTATTTGAACACGGTTGTCACCTTTGAAATCCGCAGTACAAATTTCCCACAGCTTATAACCTTCTATACCTCCACGTGGTCCATGATATGGATCAAGCCAACTATCCTTCTTTACTATTTCATTTCGATAACAAACAAATACTAGTTCGTTGCTATCAGGTGACCATGATGGATCAGTGTCCCTCGGCTCCAACTCAAGCTTCTGGCACCCGAGCAGTATTTGGCTGCTGACCAATAACATTGTGAAAATGATTGATTTATTCATTTTTCTTCGCATGCTAACGGATGAGCTCACCTGCACCCGGATGGGCATTTAATGATTATAAAACCGAAACCGATAAAGGGAAACGAAAGGTCAAATCGCCCCACGTGATAGGGTGTCTGGTGGAGCGGGGGTTAGGTACCCTCACCTATTTTAATGAGTTCCTTGGAGTGGGCGTTGGTGTTGGTCCTAAACTAAATGGATCTATTGTATGATCTAAGTTGATAATCATAGTTTTCCATTCAGGGGTTGCTGGTCTATATATTCGGATGCTGTATGAATATTTATCAGCGTTATAAAAATATCCTAGTGCGTAATCCTCTCCTTCTAATTTGTACAACCAACCCCAATGTGTATTAGGAGACTTTAGATCATCAATGTAGTCTGGCACAAGGATTTCCAGATTATCCGGATAATATTCCTTATCGGCAGAATAACTTTCTAGGGCATAGGCTACTTCTATTCCATTTCTCTCAATCTTTGAAGAAGGTGAAAAATAAAATCCACTATCAAGACATAAATACATGATCACTGGAGAAAGGATGATTAGTAATAATGAAAATAGTTTTCTGGACCTGGGAATTACTACAAGAAGCGTAATTCCAGCAAGTATCGATGTTCCACCAGCAAATAGAAATTCGAATAATCCCGAAAAGACTCCTAAAGAAGGAGCATAATAAAGCCATGCATATATTATGGTGATTGTTAATAATCCATAGATCATATATTTCCAATCAATTTTTTCCTCAGCCTTTAGACCTTTATAAATGAACCAAGCGGATAAAGTAACTATTGCAATTGGAAGAAGAAATAATATTGTGGATTCCATATAAAATATTTAGTGCTATTAGTGTACCTAACGGATTGAGCTCACCTGACGCCGGGTCTTGTTTTGACGATCCTCCGGACCTAATTCGCCGTCCTTAACCGGCGGTCAGGTGGAGCGGGGGTTATGTGTTTTCATCGATTGTTATATATCACCATAGACCAAGTAGATCAAGAGAGACCGTTAAGACAAGCATAATGACACCACAAATAAATTGAATATCTCCAAATACATTTGCTCGTTCACCTTCCACATATGATATGACTGGTCCTTGCAATGGCAATACCGGTGCACGAGCAATTTTTGAGAATCTGCTCATATAAATTGCTGCTCCTGTGACGTAAAGTAACAAGCCAGTCATTTCATGTAACCAAGGAATCAAGAAATAAGTTGATGTCATAGTTGAAGCCAGCAAAATTAACTGAATGGGAATAATCCCCTTCATGTGTTCTTCAATGCCTGGATATTTTTTCTTTAACATCTCCGGATCTGAAATTGATTTATACCCGAATGCAAATCTTGGAAAACTTAGTGCAAGAACAGAGAATAATCCAACCAAAGCTGGAATCAGATTTTCTTTGCTCACGATCCATCCTCCTAATAATCAATAAAAAACACATAACGGATTGAGCTCACCTGCAGCCGGGTCGTGGTTTGTAAGATCCTAGTTCCTAGGCCGTCCACCTTAACCGGCTGTCAGGTGGAGCGGGGGTTATGCCTTCTTCTCGAAACATCTAGAATGATTTAATGATTATCCCGTATTACAAGTTTATTATACAATTAGAGTGAAGTAATTAATAAAAGTGTACACAAAAAATGAA
>JAIORG010000005.1 GCA_021108255.1 Anaerolineales bacterium
GTTTTTTATTCTCATTTGTATCCATGGGTATCACCTCTTATTTCACCACCTAACGTTAATTATCTTTCAAATGATGGATAATGGCTGTGTAATTATCCCACATTGATTCAGATAACTACTTTTATCTCAAGCTAATCTTCCTGGAACTCCCCGGCATAGTTGGCCATTTAAAACAAAATTGTATTCCGGATATAATTCTTTGAAAGACAGTATTTCCAACCTTGCGGAGATGAAAATGTTTCGGCCGGATACCCCCTGCCCAATTTTCGTCGGTGGATACCGTCACCCTTCAAACGCTGCGGGATCCTCATCCTTAGCAGCGAGGAAAAATATTATGTCTCCTCAAGTGATAATCATTGGTGGTGGTCCAGCTGGTTTGATGGCAGCGGAGGTTTTGTTACAAAGCGGCGTGCAAGTCTCTCTTTACGAAGCGAAACCTTCTCCGGGACGAAAATTCCTGGTTGCCGGAAAGGGCGGACTTAACCTGACCCACTCCGAACCACGCGAAGATTTTCTTTCCCGTTATGGTGTGCGCCGTCCCCAAATCGAACCCTTACTGGATGCCTTCGGCCCTAACGAGCTCCGTCAATGGGCGCGTGCGCTTGGTGTTGAGACCTATATCGGATCATCGGGGCGTGTTTTCCCCAAAGAGATGAACGCTGCACCCCTCCTGAATGCATGGCTGGAAAAATTACAGACAAGCGGCCTGCAAATCTATCCACGCCACAGATGGGTGGGATGGGGACAAGATCATGCTCTGCTCTTTGAAACCCCTGATGGAAAAAAAAACGTCAAAGCAGATGCAGTCATCCTTGCCCTGGGAGGGGGTAGCAGACCCGAGCTGGGGAGTGATGGCCGTTGGATTCCATTATTGGCAGCATACAACGTCGAAATCGCTCCGCTAAAACCCGCTAACTGCGGATTCGACGTCCAATGGACGTCCTATTTCCGGGATAAGTATGCAGGGAAACCTGTAAAATCGGCTGCCATCACCTTCAAGGGTCAAAGAAAATTGGGCGAATTTATCATCACAGAAAAGGGAGTAGAGGGCAGCCTGATCTACGCGATCTCAGCGCAATTGCGAGATGAAATAGAATTAGCCGGGCGTGCGATCATAAAACTCGATTTGACACCTGATTGGACGCAGGGAGAAGTAACCGAAAAACTATCCCGACCACGCGGCTCTCATTCGTTTTCGAAACATCTGAAAAGGACACTGAATATCAGCGGTGTAAAATCTGGTTTGCTGTGGGAGTTTGTCAACAGAGAAGATTTCTCTGACCCAGAACGGTTATCCTGCGCCATTAAGTCTCTACCCATCCCGCTCATTGCGCCCCGTCCTCTGGAAGAAGCGATTAGCAGTGCAGGCGGCGTCACCTTCGAATCACTTGATGAACACCTTATGCTGGGTGCTCTACCGGGCGTCTTCTGCGCAGGAGAAATGCTGGATTGGGAGGCCCCGACAGGAGGATACCTGCTGACCGCCTGTTTCGCGAGCGGATACAGCGCGGGCCTGGGGGTGCTGGATTGGCTGGATCGCAATCCCCAATCTCCCTGACTTCAAGTGGAACCTGAAATCTCCAGACCAGCCAGAAAACCGCCCAATCTTCGGCGCACCCGGAGGGACTTGAATGAAATGCCCCCGGGGTACCCCAACCCAGGGCTTAAAAGGCCACTGCTCCATAGTCAATCCGTCGAGAGAGGAATTTAGCAGAGAGAAATAAGAACGTAAAAGGGGTAGCTTAGTCAGCCTACCCCCATCTCCTTAATTATTCATAAAACTCTGTGAATTAAACCTCTACCCCAAGGTTATCAAACACATTTTCTACATCCTTATCGCCCCGGCCGGACAGATTAACCACTACCAGATCCCCGGCTTGATATTTGCCCGGATTCTGAAACAGGTAGGCGATCGCGTGGGCGGATTCCAGGGCGGGGATGATGCCCTCCAGGCGGGAGAGCCGGATCAGGGCGTCAACCGCTTCCCGGTCAGTCACTTCACCGAGTGTCAGCCGGCCTGATTCTTTGTACATGCTTAAGATCGGGCTGACGCCGGGGTAGTCCAACCCCGAGGCTGCGCTGTAGGATTCTTTTATCTCCCCTTTTTCATCGTTCAGCACCAGAGTCTTAAAGCCGTGAATTACATCCGGCACTCCGGTCCCGAGAGCCAGCCCGTGTTTACCGCTTAATTTGCCTTTGCCAGCCGGTTCCACGGCAACGATCTCCACCTCCTCGTCCGGGATAAATGCCGTGAAAGCACCCAGAGCGTTGCTACCCCCACCCACACAGGCCACCACCGCGGTGGGCAGTCGACCCTCTTTTTCCTGGACTTGCTGTTTTATCTCCTCGCCAATGACCTTTTGAAAATCGCGCACCATGGTCGGGTAGGGGTGCGGTCCGACCGCGGATCCCAGCAGATAGTAGGCCTGATCCACTTCTTGTGCATATTTGCCCAAAGCGGCATCTACGGCATCTTTTAAGGTTCCCTGCCCCTGGGTGACCTGGACCACCTTGGCGCCCAGGGCTTTCATGCGGTAAACATTGGGTTTTTGCGCTTGGATATCCCTGGCCCCCATATAGATCTCACATGCTATTCCCAAGTAGGCTGCGATGGTCGCGGTGGCCGTGCCGTGCTGCCCCGCGCCGGTTTCGGCGATCAGTTTGGTTTTTCCCAATGCTTTAGCCACCAGGCCCTGACCGATGACGTTGTTAATTTTGTGGGCCCCGGTGTGGTTGAGGTCCTCCCGTTTGAGGTAAATTTTTGGCCCCCCCACTTCCTCGCTCAACCGGGCGGCATCATACAACAAGCTAGGCCTGTTGGCGTACTCGCGGTAAAGAGTCCTAAGTTGGTTTTGAAAGGTCGGGTCGGCTTTTAATTCACTGTATTTCGCTGCCAGGTCCGCCACGATTGAAGCCAGGCCTTCAGGGAGATAAACCCCGCCGAACTCGCCGTAATTTCCATCTTGATAGGATTCCATGATTAACTCCTTTTTGGTAAACGCAGAAATAAAACAACAAAACAGTAGGCGGTAAGGGTGAGTTGATCAGGTTTTTGGATCCATTTTTACCTCCTTGATAGGTAGTCCTTCATTTATGTTGGGGTGATAAAAAAAGCCTTCTCTCGTATCAAGGACGAGAGAAGGCTTTCGCGGTGCCACCTTGGTTAGGCCGGAAGTAGGGGTTAAAACAAAAACCCGTCGATGAAACACACGACAGGGTACCCTTCGGAGCCAGCCTCACTTATTGGATAGTCTTGTAAACTGAGCGTTGGGGGAGCTCATTTACGTCAACTACTATACTCTGATAACGGTGTATCTCCGGCTCAGGCTACTGGGCTGCTATGCAGCGGTTTGCCTTGGCAATTCCGAGGGCCATTCAGCTTCAGCGTCTGGGTAAGGATTTCACTCTGCCCTTACTCTCTGAACCATCGTTTTGAAGCTTACTATTCCTCTTCACTATCTTTTTTTATGTAATTATGAAGTAATGTAACATGGGCGGAGGGGATTGTCAAGCGGGCGGATTATATAGTTTAAAATGTCACACTCTATGAGAAACTATGGAGATGAGACAAATGACAAAGATTATCCTAGCCCATGAGTTATTGGAAGAAGGTATAAATAGAAGCCATATAGCCAAACACCTCGATGTGTCTCGGCGAACGATTATTCGCTGGTCACAAGCCATAGACAGGCACGGCAGCCTGGAAGCTTTCCTGGAGGAATACCAAAAAGCCAAGAAAGGTGATCGTCAGAAGCGGAAAATTGACCCGATCTTGAAACGTCGTATCTGGGCCTTGCGGAAAAAGCACCATCAATGTTGTGGGCAGAAGATCCAATACTTCCTGCAAAAAGAGTATGGCACGCAGGTGAGCGTGACGACAATCTGCAAGGTTCTCTCAGAAAAATATCAATTACACTCAAAGTGGCAGAAGAACCAGAAAAGGGGTCCTGTACCCGCTGCACGAGCTCCCAGAGAGGTGTTGCAGATGGATACAGTGCTTTTTGGAGAGGTTTTTGCCTTCACTGCCATTGATATCTACACTAGAGAAAGCGATGTCATCTTACGGTCCGCACTAGAAGCCATTGATGGCAAACGAACTCAAAATATCGTCGTTCCTGAACTTGTTACGCTGTTTGTGATAAACACCGGCAATTTTATTGTAGCTTTCTTGAACCACATCTTCAGGTTTATTATTATCCATCATTTTTTATAATCATAACGGTTTTGAGCTGAACGGCCCGCTTTCAACTTCGATAATACATCAAGTCTTGCGCTAACTCGCACGCTTCCCGGGTTCACTCCAGCGAATGGTTATACAGCACACTTACTTATTGATAGCCTATCTATCTTTACGACTACATACTCCCCCACACATCGCTCATCGTTTGTTTTCAGGTCATCATATTCCAAGGTAAAAATACCAAAATCAATCAATACTGGATTAATCGTCAAAATTTGGCCATAGCCCAGATAATTCCAGTTATCAGAATGTGATAGCGTTTTCAAATGATCTGGATTGCCTGAAAACGTCGCGTTCCAAGCATATGGATCTACAGTGAGATATCCGATCTCAACATTACGAACGGGTCCCAAAGTATGATTTTCGCCAGGATAGCTAATGTCGTCCATGACAATAAAAACCTGACCCTTAATTTCCACTTTTGCATCTAATGCATATCCGTTTGTCTCGATTAAACTAATTTCCATTGTTATCTTCCGCGCTGTATAACGGATGAGCTTTGCGAAGCATCCTTTAGGGCACCCGCTCAGAGCCCTTCGACTCCCCCCTCGGCGGAGTTTATGCAGAGCCCTTCGACTTCGCCTTGCTTCGCTCAGGACAAGCTTAGCGAAGTGCTCGGGGTTCGCTCAGGATAAACATAGTCGAAGAGTCGGGTGGAGCGGGGGTTATGTACGAATAATTTATTAAACTTAGACTACTATTTCTTTTTCTATATTTGGATAATGATTATACTTTTTAAGTAAGACTAAAACTATAACTAATCCAATTCCAGTAGTTATAATTCCATAACTATACGTGATAAACTTTCCAATAATTTCACTTGTAAGAACTAAATCTGAATGATTGTAAAATATTCCAATGTAATTATCAAAAATATCATAAAGTGGACGCAAACAAAACATTAAAAATGTAAGACCAAGTAAAAAGGAATTTTTTATTTGATATTTACTCAATATGTAATAACCAATCAAAATTGAGAATAAATCGAGTATATAAGGAAAAATTAGAATTATCAGAGAATCATAATTTATATCATATCCACCTTTAACATCAACAAAAGCAAATCCAAAGTCGCCTTCCCAAAAGTGAGCAAATAATCGGTAATCTGTAATTTCAGCTCCAACAAAAAAACAACCGAGCATATGACTGAATTCGTGAATGGGAGCATAAAAAATATACCAAAGGATTGGAAGTATCGTAACATTGATATTGATTTCTTTTCTCGACCAATTGCTTCTTAAGAAAAGTACCAATAAAGGCAATACTATTAAAACAAGAATTTCAATCAGTCTGTAAAAAATACTCATTCTATATTTGCCTATGAAAAATAAGTTTTATCAATTTGTAAATAGTACATAACGGATTAGCTTACCTGCAGCCGGGTCTTGTTTTGACGATCCTATAACACTGGCCGTCCACCTTAACCGGCTGTCAGGTTGAGCGGGGGTTAGTTTGGACTAATCTAGGCGACAGAATATGACCGGACCTCACGCTCCAGGCGATCTCCCAATTCATCTTCCGCAACATCCAGATCATAATCGCTCTGCAACCCCATCCAGAACTGAGCCGAATTACCAAAAAAACGAGAAAGTCTTAATGAGGTGTCAGCTGTGA
>JAIORG010000270.1 GCA_021108255.1 Anaerolineales bacterium
TGCTCATGGGGGTGGCTGTGCTCCGGCAGCTCCGCACCCGGATCAACGTCCCAGTAGCCCAGGGTCATGTTATCTGAATGGACAAATTTTGCCCGGTAGCCGGGTACGATTTCTTTTTCCTCGATATCTTGTAGTGCTAAAAAAGTCATCTTTTTCTCCTGTTAAAATCTTAACGGTATAGAGAGGTATAAATGGTTGGCGGCTTCAGAGAGAAATTTTCCTGCCAGATTCCAACCGGAAAGGGATATGAAATAAATTCCCAACCCTGCCAAAAGAAGGGCGGAGATTAATAACAGCGAGCGCCGGGCTTCAGATCTCAACAGCATAGCCTTGCCCATTAGCATGATAAGGACCATTGAGATGCTGATCATGGTGAAGTAAAAGGAAAAAATCAGCAGTGCTGCGAAGCGGGGACCCTCATCCCAGGCTGCAAGTACAGCCGGACCCAGCACCAGGCTCCAGCCCAGGTAGGAATTCGGGTTAAGTAAGTTCACCAGGACTGCCTGCAGGATAGTTTTTGGCCCGGATTGCGGTTCTTCTATTTCAATTTCTTGATAATTTTTCCAATCCCGCAGCGAAGACCAGGCGAAAAAAAGAAGCAGCATACCACCGGCTAACTGCAGAAGGTCCCGAAACCCATCCGGCAGATAACTCAAGAGGGTCAGCGCTGCCAGGGCAATGGGTCCATCACTGATCAGGGGAGCAAAAGCTGCCGGCAGGGTACGCTGCCAGCCATCTTTAGTGACCCTGGAAAGAAAAAACGCCTGCAGCGGTCCCGGCTGCAAGCCGGCAGCCAGCGCAAAGCTGGCACCGATCAGCAGATACCGCAGCATAACCGCTCACAAATTGGGGGTTGAGGGAATGAAAACATAGTTTTATTCAGCTGGTTATGATCAGGTCCCAGGATTGCGGCGGAGTCTTTATCCGGACGGCGGGTTGCCCCAGGACTTTGCATCCTGTCAGTGGTGTTTCTATTTGGTTGAAGAAATCCAGGGTTTTTGCTTCAAGAATCACAGCAGACAAAGGGAATTCTTTTTCCGGCAGCCCCTCACTTAATGGAGCAGATTCGCGGGTGTAAACCTTTACCCCGCCCAGGTCCAGTTTGCCTTCCCGGAACGGCTCTCCGGTCAGGGTGCTCAGACCGGCCAGATCTCCTTCTTCGAGGTCAAAGACCAAGCCGGAGATGCCGGTAACATTGTTAGGGTGGTTGGTTTTGGGAAGTGTGGCCGGGAAGGGTTTCTCGCATTCAGTTATCCAGATATAAGTATCCGGAATCACACTGCGGGTGAAGTTAAGGTAATTCCAGCCCGGTTGATATTCTTCCTGACCCCCTTCGTAATTTTCATGCAGCAGGTAGGGTCCCCAATCCTCAAACTCTGACTGGAAATCCTGGATGCTTTTTTGTGATTCTTCAGCCAACGCCAGGCTGATCCCCGGAGTGTAAGGGACCATGCCGGGAGGGATAAAGTCCAGGTAAGCCTGGTGGTCAGTAACTTCTATACATTCCAGGCAGGGACAGGACGAAAAATCAATAAAATTGAGGATCTGGGCGCCAGCGTAGGTGGACACCTGCGGCCGGCAGCTAAAACCAAGTCCCTGGAGCAGGTCTAGATCCTCTCCCTGGTATCCGTGGCTGTAAATGTTTTGAAGAGAAAGTGTATTCATAAACGATAGTGAGTGATTTTTTTAGGGGAGACTTATCTATCTGTTTATTTTATCCGAGAATTGATTAATTGGAAAAAGAAGAAAACGGAAGCAGGCCAAAATCCCTGCCATTTTTTACAGCCCGCCAAATTCTCAGCGGTTCGTTCCGACAGAAGAATTTTTACAATAGAACTTTACCTGCCTTGGCGAAGGGCTCAAGGCAGCTGAATTGGAAAACTATTTACAGCTTACAGCTTACTGCTTACTGATCCTCAACTGGTCTAAGTTCCGTGACCGCGGGTGGTTTCAGCAGCAGCCAGGCGCTGATTCCCAGGGAAATCAGGATCAGAACCCCGCCGATCAGGACAGCTCCAATGGGTCCAAAGATCTCATTTACTTTTCCATATAGGAAAGCTGTCAGGGCAGCTGCGCTGATAGTGAGAACCAGGGAGATGATTAACGCTATCGTTGTCTTCATTGGTTTTGCTTGAAGAGAAAAAGAAGAACCGAGTTTGTTTTCGAGGGCTGACAGCACCACGTTTGTTGTCCCCTCGTTTTCCAGTTCCAGGCGGACGGATTTTTCACTCCCTTTGACCTGGTAGTGCACCTGCAGGGAACTCACAATCTGTCGAACCCGGGTGATGCTTTCCAGGGGAATGACAGTTTTCTTCTTAAACAGGGTATCAGGCAGTTCACCTTTGTTAATCGCTGCCCGGATCCGGGCCAGGTTTTTGGGCTCGGTTTCTCCTCTGATCAGCTCTTCCTCTCCCAGCAAAGTGAGAAAAATACGGGAACGCTGGGCAAAGAGCCAGGTTTGATATCCGCCTAGAGTGCCTTTCCCTTGAGGGGCCGATGGTTTCTCAGTCTCAGCGGGTTCCGTTTCAGGTTTTTCTGGACGAAGATTTTCCAATGTCTCCCGGGCCATTTGATTGTTCGGGTTGATGCGCAGTACCTGATTCAGGCAGTGCGCCCGCTGCTCACGCGGTACCAAACCGGACATTACCCACCAGGCTCGTTCACTGTTGGGGTTTGTTGCCAGCACATCGCGTAAAATCTGGAAGCCCGTCCTGGTATCACCGGATTTGATTGCGGTCTCTGCCTGTTGGATTTGTTCTAGCATAGTGTTCCTCCTCATTCCTTAGTATAAAAAAAATACGGATGGCTGTCAAATGAGGAAAGGTCCATCCGGGACTCACTCGGAAGCCAGGGCTGCCTGGCAGTTGGGCTGTAGACTTGAAGGGAAAAATCCCCGGGGAGCGGAATTGAAACGCTGGCAAGAAGGGGGAGATTATTGATCCCTTACTGGTAACTATTATAGTGTCATTTACCCCTTCCTGTCAGTAGAATTTTCCCAGTCTTCCTGAAAACAAAAACCCTCTTTCATCCGGGAAGGACAAAAGAGGGTTCAGGTTGTTAATGCCCGGTTGGTTCAGTCGCTCACCAGCAGAGCCTTCGTAAAGCGGCCGTGGACTTTTCCAGTCCAGCGGGCAAGGTGCACGGTGGCTCCACCACCGCTTACCCGGGTCTCACCACTTTCTTTACAAGCATCGTTTCCTGAACTTGATTTACAGGCCAGGGGACCTTCCGGAATGACCAATGGAGGATCGGGCAGGACCGCGGAGACCACAGTCAGGCCCAGGGAGCCAATGAATATTGGGATTGCGATAAACGCGACTTTAAATTCCGGCAATGAAGTCCAATTTCACCTGGGAGATCTCAGGGTGCGGTGATTTCGACCGTTGCGCCATAGTTCCAGAAGTTAAATTGCCAGGTGGAAAAACCTTCCCCCTCGCCAGCCAGGTCGGTCAGTACCACCCGGTGGATCTGGTTTGTCGCGGTATCAACCCACATGTCGGCTGCCATGGATTCAACGATAATCAGTTCATTGCTGATCTCGGAGATCATGGCCCCGGGGATGATGCCGCTCAAATGAGTCAGGGTAACTCCAGGCATTTCTTCCAATTCTTCCTCGCCTACAAGGACCAATTCATACGTTCCGCTTCCCAGCCTGGGAAAAAATCCCGCTGTGGGATCAAAGTATTGGGTCGGTTTTAAGAGGTAAGCAGAGTCCAGTTCCTGATAGGCGCCGGAGAGAGGATTGCTGCCCCATTGGATGTCTTCCAGGCTGATGACGGTGATTTCTGTCACCATGCCCATGAATGAGATGTTAACTTTGGTTAGGGCTTTGTCAGGGGATACATAATGACCAACGGCATCAACAAATTGGACTGAATTATCGGCATCCAGATATACAGCGGGACCCGTGTGAGAGGTCTGGAACTCAAAACCCGCCAGGCCGCACATATAAACTACGGCGTTTTCCAGGATGGATTCAGGGGTGATTTCGGGCGCGGGAGGTCCCCCGCATCCTGCAGCCAGGATGATCAGGAAGATTAAGATTGAGGAAATTGGTAGATAGCGTTTCATGGTTCCCTCCTCAAGAGTTATTAAGTTCAAATTTAGTATAACAAAAAAATCACCCAGGAACGGCTGCATGTATTATTTATCACCTGTCCGGACAAAAAAGTAAATAGGTTGCAGAAATTAGTTTGCAGACACGACACGATAGGATGCGGGACCCCGCATCCTGATTCTAGAAATTCCCCAGTCTTCCTTAAAACAAGAACCCTCTTTCATCCGGGATGGACGAAAGAGGGTTCAGGTTGTTAATGCCCGGTTGGTTCAGTCGCTCACCAACAGAGCCTTCGCAAAGCGGCCGTGGACTTTTCCGGTCCAGCGGGCAATGTGCATGGTGACCGTGGCCAGAAACACGCCAAAGACGGCAATCAATGGGGTTAGATAGTCCGGAATATACCAGATGATCTCCCCGTAGCTGATTGCTTCGATGGGCACGTTAAAGACGATGGCCGCGATAGGGGCAGCGATGAAGCCTGCTGCCAGGGCAATCAGGGTGACCATGACTGTGAAATAAATGATACCTAAAGGCAGCATCAAGAACATGTAGAGCAGCCCCAGCCAGGTGCTTTTGCCGGTTAAGAGTTGTTTAAGGCGTTCCATCCAGCCCAGGCTGTTGTCGGTAAACGAAGCCCGGCGCGGCATGCGTTCTCCCAGCAGAGCTTCCACCAGCCGTCCTTCCAGGAAAGATAATCCCCGCACGGAAAGCAGGAACAGGATCATAAAAGGGATGCCGATGACCAGGATAATCAGGCCCAAAGAGAGTGATAAGCCAGTCACCGCCCAGGTGAAATACAAGATACCTGTCATTAGCGAGATTAACATAAAGACCAGGCCGCCCCAGGCCCGGGGGTCAGCAAAGACCCCAAAAAATCCGGGATAGGTTTTACTATTCGCGTCTGCGGAGCCGGCAGCTCTGCGAGCTGCGGGTGTGGCTGCCAGGGCGGGGGGCAGGTTTTGTTCCCAGCTCAGGTAAGCCTGGGCAATTTCCTCTGCCTCGCCGTAGGTTTGAATGACCCCTTTGATAACTTCGTTTTCTGCCAGGTCTTCCTGGTCCGCTTTTTCGCTTTCCAGGGCGGTGCGCAGGTGTTCCTCGGCGTCGGCCAGGGCATCCTGCACGGTGGCTTTGTCTGCTCCCGCCAGAGCGGATTTTAAGTCGTCTAAATAAGTTTGGATGAGTTCGTCAGTTGTTTTCACTGGTAATCACCTCCCAGTACGTTGTCTACAAAAGTTTTGGTTTCGTTCCAGATTTCTGTCCAGTCCATGAGGGCCTGTTTCCCGGATTCGGTGACCCGGTAGTACTTCCGGGGCGGGCCGCTGTCGGTCATTTCCCGTTCGCTGCTGAGCAGATCCTGGGCTTCGAGTGAGCGCAGGACGGGGTAAATGGCACCTTGCTTAACGGTTACCGAATCAGTTTTTGCTTTCGCGTCCCCGGCACCTATCGGTGAACCGATAAGCTTTCCAATCTGGTAGCCGTAGAGCGGCTCTTTGGTTTGGGCCAGGATGCTGAGCAGGGCCAGGGATACTGTGCCGGCGCTGAGTTCCTTGCGGAATTTTTTATGGGTTTCCTGAATGTCTATCAATTTCCTCCTCCTTTTCATTGCCTGGCATGTGCCAGGGTGAAGTTCGATATAGTCTTTACTGGAGCATATGCGGTGCTTATTACTAGTATGAAGTTAATACTATACCAAAGTGTGCAGTATGTCAAGGGGGAATAATGGCAATTAAATAAGGTAACTGTGAGCTTCTTGACACGACAATATTTGTTTTGTACACTGGGTGAGGGGAG
>JAIORG010000030.1 GCA_021108255.1 Anaerolineales bacterium
AAGCATCCTGGCGGGGCAGTCGGCACCTAAAACAAAACTGACGCCATTGAAATGCAGACGTCAGTTTGTATAATTAACTATGAGAGGCTTATTTTATTTGACAAACTTTATGCTCAGCGGGTAGCGAGTTGGTTTATCAGATAACACTCGAAGGGTATTGACAGCGCCCTGGTAAGTAATGAAAAAACCTATCAGGATCATCGGCAGCACACTGATCAATGCCAGGGTGCTCATCAGGGCAACATTTCCAGCGCCCTGTTCCATAAAAATCAGGGCTGCAGGCAATCCCACGATTAGGCATAATGCGCCCGTAAACAGGGCCAGGGTAACCGTGATCTGAAAGTTCATTACCTGGCGGCCATGTTTATCAACTTGATAGCTCCTGGTTTTCAGCCAGGACCAGATCAGCAAGGGAACCAGCACAATACAAAACATGCTGCTTAAGTGAAGCGCTGCTATCCAGAACCGTTCATTTTCAAGGTCGTTCTTACCCAGGTCAAATTCAAGCACATTGCTTAAGCTGTTGCGGGTAAAAGCCCGGGGTTCCACATCACCGCTTTCAATCCGCTGAATGGTGCGGGGCGTTACCTCGCAATCTTCAGCCAATTGTTCCTGGGTAAAACCCTTTTCCTTACGTAGTTCAGATACTTTGAGTCCAAGATCAGGTTGTTTCATGACAAACTCCTTCTAACTAGATTTTCCCCCATTGTAGGAAATTTGTCCAGAAAGACCATGTCGTGTTAACGACATTTAGGCGACATTGAAATCTCTTACCCTTTTTCAGAGTGTATCTTTACAGATTTTGACCCTCATTTCAGGTAATTCTGAATTCCATAGGTCGCGGAAATGTTAATCACCGGCTCTGGAGTGCCTGTGTTCAGCACACCATTGGTAATTTTCATCGACCAACTACGAGACTGGTCATCATACGGTTCCTGGTATCCCAGACAAATACCATCCCCGATTTCCTCCCAGGCAAGCGTTTTCACACCAGTACCACTTAAGAGACAAGTCTTGGGATCGTAAGTCCCAGTAAAGGTAAAAGTGTTAATAACATGGCAATAATCGCCGCTACCTTTTCTGCCCTCCAGGTACTCTACAGCTATGTAACCCGAAACTGGACCTCCGCTCAGTGGGAATGTGATGTCAAAGTGATTATCTTTATCCCTGAAGTAAACTTCATCATCAACAATATGGACACTCTGACCTGATCGAGTGGGTATTAATGTCTCATAAACAGTCTCGCAGGCAGCAAAAGCATCTATCTCGCATACTCCTTCTGCTGCTTTCTGCTCCAGGCATGTTTTATAGGCGGAAGTACTCGAACAACCTTTGCCCTCACTAACCAGCATGGGAAGCACCCCATTTTCCCAATAATCAACACTCATCCATGGCTCAGAAGGATCACAGTAATCGTCTTCTGCTATTTCAGCATCTGCTTCATCCGGTTGATCACCAGGGTCCTCACCGGAAAGGCCAGCTTCAACTTGCTCCCGGGCCTCCTGGAGCTTTTCAGAGGTACAGTCACCCACTCCCGCAGCCTGCGCAAAGGCAGCCTGTCCTGCTAATAAGCGTTTCACTCCGCTAGAGAGCAGTCTCTCCAGTTCCCCTTTTCCAATGTTTCCGGCTTCCTTTATGATAATTTTTCTCAATATTCCCAAACTTAATGTCCCGCCTGAAAGCACCACCTCCACCACTTCCGGACCCACACGCCGAAAAAGCCGCCGTCCCCCAGGGCCAACCGCGCGCCAAAAGTCTTCTCCCGAGCGTTTAATCCCTTGCCAGATCTTGGTGAACAGCTTACGCCGGTCCCCACGCAGTTTATGCAGATAACCAAGGCGGAGATTGAGTTTGGCCTTCTGGGAGGAACAATAATCTTCCAGCACCTGGCGTTCACACTTGCGGTCACTGGTACTATAGACTTCCTTTAACTGTCTGCAGGAGGCATTCAGTGCATTCCGCTGATCCTTCGTAGCCTGAATCAGGTTGGCCAGCGCATCATCTCTGACATCAGTCTGAACTGCTGGATTCACAACCAGCATCTCTCCCGGCGCCCTGGACGTCCCCGAAAGGTCTTGCTCGTCCAGCAAAATCGCTCGGCTGGCATGCAGCAGAGCCACTGAATCATCAAGGATTCTCTGAGTTGGATTCTCTGCACCAGCGCTGGATACCGGTATGATGCTGCCCAGAAAAACAATTAATAGCAATAATGACTTTGTTTTCATCTTCATTTCCTTTAAATATTTCTCTTATTTGAATAATTTATTGGCAAGAAATGTCCATTAATTGTCATTCGGTTAATCCCATTACTTCAACCATTCTCAGCTCACCATCCTTCATTCCAAAGGAAAGCTGGGGACCATAATATACTTCGCTGCCTTCAAGGTAATCTTTTTCAAGCGGGACCACAGCATATTCATCCAAGCCGGCAGCAGTCATGACTTCATCTAATGACATATAGGCAGTGAATTGTTCCGGGTAGTAAGGGGAAAGTATCAGGTTACCCAATTGGGGCTTGTTCAGGGTTTCTAGGCCACTTTTTTCCCCATTGAGAAAAGAGAGCTCAACTCCCTGGCTGTAATAGGTCCAGGACTCTAAACGAACTGGAACGATGGATCCGTCGGGAAGCATTTCATCATAAAAAAGAATTCTAAACGCTTCTGGAAATCCATATTCAAGGTATGCATCCATTTGATCTTGACCCAGATCATATTCTTCTGTAATCAAAATATCGGATTCTACTTCACTGACAATTTTAGGGGCATCCTGATAAGATTGCCACCCGACAGCCAGGTAAATTACCAGGAGCAAGACAATACCCCCTGTTAAAACTGCGCAGCCAGCAGCGAATATTACCCAACCGCGTTTTTTCTTCTCACCCTTTGAGTTCCCATTCTTATTAACTGGCATCTTTCTACCTCCCAAGTGTTTTGTTTTCCAGTTTGTACTCTCTTTTATCAGGTACTATTAATAAAAATATTTCTTCCTTTAATATTCCTTGGCAAGCCCTCCTGGAAATTAACTGCTTTATTCCCGGCCAACCGGGAAAATGACTTTTTCTTTAAGCCTTGCCCTCAAGTAATTGGTCAAATTAGAATTGTACACTCCTTGTGACAGATTATTACCTGACAATAATCACAAATCCGTACCATCATAGGTTTGGGAATTACGAATGCATAACCCAACTGGAGATCTTGCTCTCCGGCGGTCTTCTACCCCATTCTCTCCATGATAAAATAGCCTCATGGATTTATTTGATCATGCTCTGGAACAGGATCTGAAAAAGAAGGCTCCCCTGGCAGCCCGGCTGCGCCCACGCACCCTGGATGAATTCGTGGGGCAGGAAGAAATTGTCGGAAAGGGCAAGCTGCTCTACCGGGCGATCATGGCAGACCGCCTGTTTTCCTCACTGATCTTCTGGGGACCGCCCGGGACTGGAAAAACTACCCTGGCAATGGTCATCGCCAATCACACCGAGTCTCATTTCACCAGCCTCTCAGCAGTGATGGCTGGCAAGGCGGATCTTCGGCAGGTCATTAAAGAAGCCAACGATCTGAGAAAGATGTACCAAAAACGTTCCATCCTGTTTGTGGATGAAGTTCACCGTTGGAATAAAGCCCAGCAGGATGGTTTGCTGCCTTATGTGGAAAACGGCACCATTACCTTGATTGGCGCAACTACCGAGAACCCTTACTTTGAAGTCAACAGCGCCCTGGTATCCCGCTCGAGAATCTTCCAGATGAAATCTCTCACGGATGAGAACATCAGCACCCTTTTACATCGAGCCCTGGAGGATCAGGAGCGCGGTTACGGGGATAAAGAGGTCAAATTAGATGAGGATGCCGAAGCCCACTTGATCCGGGTCGCGGGGGGTGACGGGCGGAACGCATTAAATGCGCTGGAGTTGGCCGTGGAATCCACCCTGCCAGACAAGGAGGGAGTCATCCAGGTAACCCTGGACATCGCCCAGGACTCTATCCAGCGCCGGGCGGTGCTGTACGATAAAGATGGCGATGCCCATTACGACACTATCTCTGCTTTTATCAAAGCGATCCGCGGTTCAGATCCGGATGCCGCGCTGTACTGGCTGGCGAAAATGCTTTATGCCGGTGAAGATCCCCGCTTTATCCTGCGGCGCCTGATCATCTCTGCCGGAGAAGATATTGGCCTGGCAGACCCAATGGGTTTGGTGGTGGCCAATGCTGCTGCTCAAGCATTTGACTTTATTGGATTGCCGGAAGGCATATACCCGATTGTTGAAGCTGTTTTATATCTCTCCACAGCGCCAAAATCCAATTCTGCCGGCGCTTATTTTAAGGCATATGATTTGATTGAAAAGTCCAGCCGAACCGGGGTTCCGAACCACCTCAAAGATTCCAGTCGTGACCGCAAGGCCCTGGGGCATGGTCAAGGGTATAAGTACCCGCACGCACACCCGGATCATTTCTTACCCCAGCAATACCTGCCAGACGATTTACTGGGGACTTACCTCTATCATCCTTCCACTCAGGGATATGAATCTGAAGTGGATGAAAGATTAACCCGCTGGCGGGAAGCGCAGCGCAAAGCTCTTAACATCAAAACCACAGAAGACATACCGGATCTGACCGAACAGGAAATTCAATCCATCAAAACACGCCATAAAAAAGGTACCAAGTAAATCCTTTCTCAAAACTCATTTGATATTTAGCCCTTTATGGTCGACTCTTTTCGCGGAGAATTCCATGTCCCCTACTCCTCCCCCTTATACTGAATTCAAATTGGCGCTTCTCGGATTCGGCAACGTCGGACAAGCTCTGGTTGAGCTGCTGCTGGAAAAAGAACTAACCCTGAAGGAAGAGCTGGGAATTACCTTCCGGGTGGTAGGCATTGGATCCGGCAGTCACGGCGCCGCTGTTGATCCGCGGGGATTTTCCCTGCCAGAACTGCTTCAAGACTACCGGAATGGGGTTTCTTTGAATGAGTTTTCTAAACTGCCAATCTCAGGCAGCCAAGAATTTATCCACAGCTGTGGGGCTAACCTGCTGTTTGAAACCACTCCGGTTAACTACCAAACAGGCCAACCCGCCCTGGATTTCCTCCGCCAGGCACTGGAAGAGGGAATGCATGTTATTACAGCTAACAAAGGCCCGGTAGTCCATGGGTACCGGGAACTGACCAAAGCAGCAAAACGCCGCGGATTATCCTTTTTGTTTGAGTCATCGGTAATGGATGGGGCTCCTGTATTTTCAATCGCACGCTGTGGAATGCCCGGGGCAAAAGTGACTGCCTTGTCCGGCCTGCTTAATTCCACTACGAACCTGATCCTGACCAGAATGGAAAAAGGCGAAACCCAGGAAGAAGCAATTGCCTATGCACAGTCAATCGGAATTGCTGAAACCGATCCCAGCGGAGATATTGATGGCTGGGACGCAGCGGTTAAGGTTGCCGCCCTGGTTACTGTCCTGATGGATATTCCTTATACACCAGACCAGGTAAACCGGACCGGAATCCGGGCTTTAACCCCTGATTTGATCCAGGAAGCAAAAGAAAACGGTCAGCGCTGGAAGCTGGTCTGCACTGCCCGCCGGGAAGATAGCGCTCCTCAGGGGATTTTCGCTTCAGTTCAACCCCAAAAAATCAGCCCGGAATCTCATTTTTTCAATGTGAGCGGAACTTCAGCCATTCTTGAAATAGAAAGTGACGTGCTTGGAAAATTGTCACTGATCGAAGAAAATCCTTCCCCCCGGACAACTGCCTATGGTTTATT
>JAIORG010000025.1 GCA_021108255.1 Anaerolineales bacterium
CTGACTACAGTTCTGCCTACAAAAAATGGATTTGCCATTGCCGTTGACATTGGAGCCAATGCAGATTGCAAACCCCAATACCTGCTTCAGTTCGGCATCATGGGATCAATCTATGCTGAAAAAGCACTCGGCATAAAGCACCCGAGAGTTGGACTGCTTTCAAACGGAGAAGAAGAAGGCAAAGGTAATCAATTGGTAAAAGATACTTTCCCTCTATTTGCTGAAAGCTCCTTAAATTTTGTTGGAAATGCAGAACCAAAAGAGTTATTCGGCGGGGCTGTGGATGTCATTGTCTGTGATGGGTTTTCAGGCAACATCCTTATCAAGACCAGCGAATCGGTTTCGAAATTATTACTGGATGTCATGAAAGAAGAGTTAATGGGAAGTTTACGGACGAAAATCGGCGCTGGCCTGGCTATGCCGGCATTTCAAAATCTAAGAAAACTCCTTGATCCTCGCCAAATCGGCGCCGCTCCCTTGCTGGGGATTGACGGGTTGGTATTTGTAGGTCACGGGCGGTCTGATGATCTCGCTTTGGTCAACTCGATCAAACGGGCAAAACAGGCCATTGATGCCCAATTGCTGCCCAGTTTAAAAGAAGGCATTCAATCTCAATTAGGATAATCAGGAGCTTAAGAAGGAGTGGAGTAAATGATCATTGTTCGGAATGAAAAGTTAATCAAGCGCAATACCCAGATTGGCAAATACAGCGGGATTCTTTCTATTGCGATCCTTGGCGGAGGGATGTACCTCAGTTTTCAATACCAGGATCAAATCATGTATTCCATGGTTGCTTTAATCCTGGGTTTTACTCTTTCTCAAATAGGCATCTTTTACACCAACCGTTTTGGGCGTTCTCCCCGTCCTGATCAGGAACTGGACAACGCACTTAAAGGGCTGGATGACCAATATGCTCTCTACCACTTCCAGAGTCCTGTAGACCATCTTCTGGTTGGACCAGCAGGCATCTGGATTCTATTCCCTCATTTAACTAAAGGGAAAATTATTTACAATGACAAGAAAAAACGCTGGAAGAAACTCGGCGGGAATTTTTACATGAAATTCTTTGCCCAGGACAGCATCGGAAACCCTGACCAGGAGATCGACTCCGCAATTAAGCGGCTTCAGAAAGGCCTGGGTAATATACCTGATTTTACCCTTCCGCTTATCAAATCCGCCCTGGTATTCGTGAATGAGTTCGCTGAAGTAGATGCAGACAACGCCCCCTATCCCACTCTTCATGCCCGTCAGTTGAAAAAGGTTATCCGCAAAGAAGCTAAAGGAGACACTGCTCTCCCCATGCCTGTTATGAAAACAGTGCAGGATTTCCTGGGGCTTGCTCCTCTAAACTAACCCTTCTTTTGTTGAATTAACAAAAAAAGGGTTAGTCTACAAAGGCAGCCTTTGTTAGTTTCTCTACGATCTGTGCTGAAGTAAATTACCGAATAAAGGGACAATCACGAATCATTTTATGGAATTCCGACTGCCCTTACAGGATGCTTCGCGAAAGTCGTAGAAAGAGCTGGCGCTGGGCGTCCCTCTCCAGGGACGCTTAATAGATAGTCAATTTATTGAGTTTCTCTGAAATTTAAGCGTCGACGCAGGTCGACGCCCGTCCGGAGTGAAAACGAAGGACCCTAGTTGCGATTTTAATCGCCTAACATTGAATGGTTTGAGTTAAATACGTAGGGGCTGTACTAAAAGCAATTAGTACAGCCCCTTTTTTTACTATCCAATTATGGATTTTTATTCGTTTAAGAAAGTCATCAGGGCATCTTTGCTGATCCGATAGGCTTTACCGAGTTGTTTGCCTTTCAAATCACCAGCTTTAATAGCTGCCAGTACGTCTTCCTCGGAAACTTTCAGGATCTGAGCTGCCTCACTCGGGCTCATTACTTCCGGCATTCCTCCTGCTGCTGGTGCCGCTGCAGCAGCCGCTCCGCCACCTGTCACATCCTGAAGAGACTGGTTGATTATATTGCCTATACCCATACCAGCACCGATACCTGCGGTTAATCCAGCTCCACCGCTGGGATTCTGAGCTGCCTCAAGCAAGGCATCTGCCGCCTGCAGGCGGGTATAAGTTTCCATGTCCAGCACTCCCATGTCGCGCAGTTCCTGAACAGATTGTTTTGAGGGCATTAAGTTGGCAATCAGGAAGGTCTTCAACTCCAATCCCAGGGCAGCAAACTGGTCGCTGGATTTCGCCCGGACACCGGCGCTTAATTCGCTTACCATTCCAATCAAGTCTGTAACGTCATGATCACGGGCTGTTTCGCCCAGCAAATCAGTCATTGTAGTCAGCAAAATATGCCGGAGGCGGGTTTCAATATCCTGGGTTCGAAAGATACCTTGAGCTCCAACCAATTGAGTCACAAACTGCTGCGGCTCAGAAATCTGATAACCATAGGTTCCAAAACCTTTTAGCAGCGCTACACCTAAACCCATACCGGGGTTGCGGACAATAATCGGCTGGGGGGTACCCCATTTCTCGTCCGGGAACTCCCTGCGGGAAACAAAATATACTTCCGCGGTAAAGGGAGTTTTACCAGAAAATGCTTTTCCTACCAGGTCGACAAGCAATGGAATATTTGCCGTGGTAATGGTATGGCGTCCCGGACCAAACACATCCAGAGCTTTTCCGTCCCGGAAAAAGACTGCTGTTTGGGATTCACGGACAATCACCTGAGATCCAATTCTGAAGTCTCCTGACTCCCCTTCCGGGAAGCGGTGAATCAGTTCATCCTGCATTTCATTCGGGTATTCAATAATATCAAAAATTCTGGCCATCGATTTTACTCCTCTCTATTTATCTGGGCTCATTCACTGGGGGTTTCATCATCACTGACAAATTCACCTTCGATGATTTCGCCGTCACTGATGGTCTCTTCTTCATGGGTGATTACATCTTTCCGCTGGTCTCCTTTGGTAACGATATCTTGAGCCTGTTTTTTCAGGTCAGTGATCAATACCTTCAGCTGCTCAGGGTCTTCATTTGTTTCGAGGCTATCCAGGGCAGCAGATAGACCATCAATCCCATTTAGCAAAGCCTGGTCATAATCATAGATCTTATCCAGTTTTTCGGCATCAATTTTAATAGCTGAAAAGAAACTGGAGTACCCATAAGTGGCATGGCTGATCCGATCGATAAACGTGCGTAGTTTAACCACAACAGCTTCGAGGTCATCAACATATGACAGATCTCCCCGATCAACAAATTCTGTCTGAACTGCTGTCAACCTGTCCAGTTGTTCCTGATAGCTGTCCGCCACAGCATCCCGCAATAATTTATCTGCAGTCCGCCGGTCTTCAATCTCGATATATCCTTTAAACCCGGGTACTTTAAGGAGCAGCTCTTTAATTTTGCCCCTCTGGTCTTCAATTTGGCTCTGGTAATCAGTCATCATTCCTCCTCTATGGAATTCTCATTTCCTGCGTTTTTTATTATACATGATAATACGATCGTACCCTGGGACTGTTTCTGTTGATTTAATGAATATCTGATACATATAATATACGAAATCTATAGGATATCGTTGCATTCCCTTGCGGTTATCAAGAGACAGTTTATAATGAAACTGTATCATTGAATTATTGAACCAGAGGAGAAACAATGTATCTTAAACAACAGCAGGAATTAATCAAGGTCCTGGATGGCTCTGTTGAACTCAAGGACGGCCAAGTCAGGATCCTCAACGAGGACAAACTTCGCGGAAACATTGAACAACTCGTTAAAGTAGCAGTTTTGGATGAAAAGGAAGATCGGCGGTATATTGCCTGTTTCCTGGTCAGAAAAATCGCTGCAGCTGCGGGTGTTTACCCTCACTCCATACATGATCTTTACCTCGCCCGCGGACGGGGCGAAGTGCCGAACAGCTTCACAGTGCCGGCAATCAACCTGCGTGGACTCACTTTTTACGCAGCCAGGATTATTTTCCAGATCGCCAATAAGGTCAATGCGGGTGCCTTTATCTTTGAGATCGCCCGCTCTGAGACCGGTTATACCAACCAGAGGCCTTCTGAATACGCAGCAAATATCCTGGGTGCTGCCATTTCTGCCGGTTATACAGGCCCGGTATTTATTCAAGGTGATCACTACCAGATCTCCGCCTCGCGTTACCAAGAGAATCCCGATCCGGAAATCCAGGCTCTGAAAGATCTTACCCGGGAAGCGTTAAATGCCGGTTTCTTCAACATCGATGTGGATGCTTCAACCCTGGTTGATCTGAGCAAAAATACTGTCGTAAAGCAGCAGGTACTAAATTCAGAATTAACCGCTATGTTTACCAAATACATCCGGGGGCTGGAACCGGAAGGCATCACCTCCTCAATCGGGGGAGAAATTGGTGAAGTTGGTGAAGAAAACTCCACAGAGGAAGAACTGCGGGCTTTCCTCGACAATTATCTTGCCGATCTGAAGAAAATTGCTTCCGGTGAAGTGGGTTTAAGCAAAATCAGCGTTCTAACCGGAACCTCCCACGGTGGAGTGGTTCTCCCCGACGGCAGCATCAAGGAAGTCGCTGTGGATTTTGACCTGCTCCAATTCCTGGGGAAAGTCGCCAGGGAAAGCTACGGCCTGGGCGGCGCTGTACAGCACGGCGCATCCACCTTGCCGGAAACCGCCTTCAGTAAATTTGCGGAATATGACACCCTTGAAGTTCACCTGGCAACCAATTTCCAGAATATTCTCTATGATGAACTGCCTGAGGATCTTAAGAATGAAATCTATGCCTACCTGGATAAAAACCACGCTCATGAGCGTAAATCCGGACAAACTGACGAGCAGTTTTACTACAAGACCCGGAAACGGGCTTTGGGTGAATTCAAGAAAAAGATTTGGGGGATTTCTGCAGACCAGTTGGCAAAGATCACTGCTGCCTGGGAAATTCAGTTCCGGGATCTTTTTGACAGGCTCGGCGTTGCTGATACCCGGCAATATGTTGAACAGCATATTAGCAAGGTGGTCATTGAGCCCAACCTGGAGGATTACCTGCTGGGCGGAGTAAAACAGGAAGACACCTCAGATCTCGCAGATTAAAATGCCAGCTTCCGATCAAGGTGTAAAAAAAGACCGTTATATGCTGATTCCCCGTACGCTGATCTTTATCACCCGCGGGGAATCAGTTTTGTTATTAAAGGGAGCGCCCCATAAACGTATCTGGCCCGATCGATATAACGGTGTCGGCGGGCATATTGAACGGGGCGAAGATGTAATCACTGCCGCCAGGCGGGAAATAGTGGAGGAAACAGGGTTAAAGCCGGAAGCACTCTGGTTGTGCGGAACAGTCACTGTGGACACGGGGGAAAATATCGGGATTGGTCTCTATGTCATGAAAGGATTCAGCTCTGAGGGGACCCCATTAGCTTCAGAAGAAGGTAAACTGGAATGGGTACCGTTCAACGAGATTCAATCCAAAGATCTGGTTGATGATTTACCTGTGCTGCTTCCCAGGGTGATCAACTCTTCTCCGGGAGAAGCTCCGTTTTCAGCTCATTATCATTACAACCAAGAGGAAATTTTGGTAGTGG
>JAIORG010000036.1 GCA_021108255.1 Anaerolineales bacterium
GCTCGCCAGCCTCCTGCACATTTTGTGGGTCCATACCAACGCGATAAAAGTAATAGTGCTGCATGGGATCACCTTGTTTCCAGAACCATGGCATTTGGTCTTGCGGCGGGCGAATGTCTACCTCTTCCCAAGTTATGTTGAATGTGTTCCCGCTAGTTATTTTTCCCTTCCCCACCCGTTTTCGGGCGGCATGATCCGGGACACCGATCAGTTCGCCCTGTTCACTAAGCCGGAATACAAGGCGTTCAACAAAGACTATGTACTTCTCTGGGCTATAGTCCTGACCGATGCTGTAATCGGACACTACAACCACCTTTCCTGCAATGCTCTTTTGGTATGTATGTGATAGGAATGGCTTTTTCGTTGTCTTTCTAGTGCTCTTAGTCATGGGTCTACCTCCTGTGAGTTTAGTGTAATACGATTGAATATAGCGGAAACTAGAGCTGCAAGTGTGTTTGATTTAGCTGAATTCTGCCTGAAACTCATCTTATCTATGGTCCGTTCCTGGATTAATGACCGCTTGACCTTGCCGCGTTTCAATTGGGCTGCGCTAGCCCCTAACGCCCAGTAAAATTTATAACTCAGAGGAAAATTAATCAGGGATCTGGAAAACCTTTTCCCAGGTGCTGACTACCTGGGGATCGAAGTGAGTCCCGGCTTGCTCGCGGATATACTGGTGTACTTTGTTTTCTGGCCAGGCTTCCCGGTAGGGGCGAGGCGAATTCAAGGCATCACAGACGTCAATCACGGCAAAAACCCGGGCTTCTATGGGTATCCTGGTCCCCTTTACCCCCTCCGGGTACCCGCTTCCATCCCATTTCTCATGGTGTCCATAAGGAATGAGAAGAGCAGGGCGCAGGAATTCTATTGGCTCGAGCATCTCCCGGGCGTATCCCGGATGTTTTCGCATCAAGATCCATTCTTCTGCAGATAAGGGCCCTGGTTTATTGAGAATCTTGTCCGGAACACCCAGCTTCCCGATATCATGCAGTAACGCCCCTCGGCGGATGTGGACGAGCTGCTTGTCCGGGATGCCGACCGCCTGGGCGAGTTTCAGGGCTCTCTCCACAACTCGCTGGGTATGTCCCTCCGTGCTTCTATCTCGCAGGTACAAGGCGCGAACCCAACCTTCTAATGTGGCCTGGTAGGCCTGGTCAAGCTCCAGGTTTGTGCGGCGTAAATTCTCCACCAGGGCGGCGTTATCTATGGCGATAGCTGCCTGCGTCCCAAACGTGTTTAGAAACTCAAACCATTCATTGTCAACGCGGAGTGGTTTCCGGTGAAAGACTTCCAAAACCCCCTGGATTTTCCCTTTGGCGATGAGAGGGACCCCATAATAAGATTGAAACCCTTCTACTGAAAACATTCCTCCCCGGACCAGCGTGGGGGCATCTTTCTGTAAATTAGGAATCGATACCAATTCGCGTTTTTGCAGCACCCGCCAGACCAGGCCTTCCCGGGTTTGAGAAATTCCCATCTGGGGTTGGTAGCGGCGGAATCCCAGGCCTTCCGCATAAGTCGGCTGCTGCGTGTCAGGATCGATAAGAAAAATATCAGCCGCATCAACATCCAGCTGTGACACAACCTGTTCGAGAATGATGTGCAAAGTCAGGCTGAGATTGAAACTCCCGGAAATTGCCTGGTCAATAGAGTGCAGAGCTGCGATGCGCTCCAGGTGACGCTGAGTGAGTTCGTGCTGTTTTGCCCGTTGTAAGGCGCTGGCAGACATCTCCGCGACACCTTGGATCAGTTGGGATTCTGCTGCGGAAAATGGCTTATGACGCCCAACCCAAAGGGCGCCGAGGGTTTCATCATGAGCAATCAATGGGGAGCCATAAATAGGGGAAGGACCCGGGCTCTGAGGAAAATAATTTTCAATAAATCGGTTGTTGAGGTTAAGATTATTGATTACCTGGGGATCAGTCAGTAATCCTGTTATGGGTTCGTTATTTTCACAGATCTGGTCCCAATCTCCCCAGGAGAATATTAATTCATAGGGACCCCCTGGCGGGGAGCCTACGACTAACGCAGCCTGGTTTATTCGCAATAGTTTTTGCAGCTGCTCGACAATCAGGGAGGGCATTTCCCCATGCGTCCGGGCTTTTCTGAGCGCAGCAGCAGTATCCATTAATGCTTCCTGGTACCAGAGCTGCCGCTCGGGTGAACTATCAAAGGAAATGCCGATTACACCTTTGAGGTTTTTCTGGGTTCCCTGGAAAGGATGGAATTGGTATTCCCAAATACGCTGGCCGTGATTAATGAGGGCCCTGCTTTTTTCCCCGGACAGGGCCAGGCGGACGCTGTCAAGAACCTCTGGATAGTCAGCATATACCTTGAATATTGATCTGCCAACTACTTCGCCAGGCAGAGTGTCCAGGCCAAAAGGGACATCTCCTTCTATATATTGAAAGATGCCCTTATGATTAATTATCCAGATCGTAACCGGCGCACCCACAGAGAACAAAGAGGATGTGGTCAGGGGGGTACTAACAGGAAGCCGGTTCTGCTTCGAGGACAACTGCGGGTTGGTTAACAGGGATCCAGTATCCGATACCATGAGGGGTTTTATCCTCCAGATAAGTTGTTATCTGTAGAGCAAATTCACTTAAGTTTTTGGCTTGAATGGAAAGAACCAGGCTTTTTTCATTATGATCAAGAGCAAATTCCTCGCCATAGTACCCTTGAGCAAGGGCTTCTGCTGGACGTGTTAGCAGCAAATCCCGAAAACCCTGGTTGATTACAGCGGCTGCCAATAAGCGGCTGATACCACCAGAAGGATTTAAAGTATTACGTCCATTTTGTTTGTTAATGCTGGTTGGGGAAAAGTATCTTGTTTGCATAGTCAGTTCCTCTTTTTTTATGGTGTGAAAATGAGATATCGACAGTTTTTTTTAGCCAGGAGATAATTCTTGCGGGTTTGGTTTAGCTGGACTTTCAACGGCAAGAAGCCAGAATACTCCCAGTACAATCAATAGATCACCGGGACTTAAAGCTCGAGTCCAGGGGAACCACGCTGGCAGCAAAATGGAGTCAGATAAAAAGGCCAGGTGGGTATCCTCATAAAGCAGGAGAATGTTTTTGCTCATCCCGGGCCGGGATCCAATTTGCCATACAGATGGAGAGACTTCAGGATAGAGGGCCTGGGCTGTTTCTGGCGCCAGCGGCATTAAACCGCCATTAAGGATGATCACCAGCAGGTTCAGGATTAATCCCAATCCTAATATCCGGAAACCGACCAGGTCCCGGTTAAACCAGACGAAACCCAGCAGCAGGAGTTGAGAGATCACCAGCACTGCTGAAGCCCAGGTGTCAGAAAACCATCCCGCAGTGTAGGGAATTTGGAAGATTAGAAGCTGTGGGGCTACAGCAACCAGCACCAGCCATGTCCTGGATAATTCTGGTACGCGGTAAGGCTTCCTTACAATCCAGGACCTGACCAGACCGGATAACCAACCGGCAGCTATGGCCAGGACCAGGATCATTTAGAATCCACCAACTCCACCTTGCATACCAGGAGCTCCTGCGCCGAGAACCAACATACTCAAGGTCAATAAGACCAGGAAGGTCTGAACATGGCGCCGGTTAATTTTGCCGGTCGAGAGAGAGAATTTTTGGATTAAGCTCTTCATTTTAACCACCTTTTACTTGGATAGTGAATAGGATGGGGAAATTATCAACCTCAGAGGTCTCCCTAAGTGGCTCTTTCTGAGCCTCTTGGAGGTTTATTATGATGAATATTCCAATTTGGTGGATAAACTGCAGGTCAGATCATCAGTTGTTGATAGAGAGAACAGGTCTCTCCCGAAGGCTCTGCGTCCAGGTCCTGGGCCAGGGCTTTTCGGCACTGCTGAAAAGCAAGGGTAATCCCGGATCGATCACCTTGAGCTGCATGAGAGCGCATGGCCAACCTCCAGGCTGCTTCCTGGCTCGGAACACTTTGCAGCAGCAGTTCGCTTGTTTCCAGGGAGGCTCCAAACAAACCCCGGTTTAGCTGAAGCTCTGCAAGGGCAAGCATGGTTCTTTCATAGCAGCGGTACAGTCGGTAGCGTACGGGTTCCGCCCAGATTCCTTCCAGGGCAGCAGCAAAAGGACCCTGGTAAAGATCGGCTGCTCGCTGGAGAGCCTGGATTTTTATCTCCGGATCAGCTTCCTGTTCTGCTTGATTAGCAGCTGACTGGAATTCCTCAACATCGTAACGGAAATTATGGGCTCGATTAAAATGGTACAGACGAGTAGGCTGATGGTACAGAACCGAATCCTTTCCAACAGCCCTTCTCAAGCGGTAGAGAGCGTTTTTAAATTGTTTCTTCAGCTGTTCCGGCTCGCTGTCTGGCCAGAAAACCACACAGATCTCTTCCCGGCTTGCTCCCTCTGGCTGGCTCAGCAGGTAAAAGAACAGCTCCCTGACAGTCTTTTGTTTTGTCCATTCCGGGACAGAAATCAGCTCACCATCCCGTTTTACCTGGGCTCGCCCCAGGCCAGAGATGTCCAGGGTGGGACTCTGTGAGGTGTGATAAGGAAGACGGTTAAACTCCATGGATTCCAGCAAACCAGGCAAGCGGATTTGAAAATCTTTAATAGCCTGGATTAGATCATTGATAAAAAGATCAGCAGGAAAGTGATCCTCGAGGGAGGACAAGAAGTCCAATTGATCGGCAAGAATAGGGACCAAAGGTTGAAGCGTGCCTAAAGATTGAATGATCTCTTCAGCGCGGATTAACTGATCCTGTGCGTTCGATACAGATCCCCTCAAGTGTTCAATCACGGCCAGGTAAATCAGGGCAATGGTGGTTTCCACCGGCATGTTAACCCGGGAGAAGATTTCCTGGGCATCATTGAATTCAGTTGAAGCCGGTTCCAGCTGATCTTCTTCCATCAGCAGGCAGATCCGTTCCAGGTGGTATTTCCCCATTTCAATCCCAGAAGGGTTTTCCCCGGTCTGGATTTTTACCGAATCGAGGTGCTCTCCAGCATGGTTGTATTCCCTGTTTCTCCTGGCAATAGCGGCCAGCGAAAGCAATAAATAGATCTGTAAATAAACTTCTACAGCTTCATCGGCGAGTATCCTGGATTCATTGATATACGCTCCTGCTTTTGAGAGCGCACCGAGGTCCAGGGCGAGATCCGCTAAACTGGCCAGGGTGTAAGCAGTTCCGCGGAGGTTGCTGGTCTGCCGGGCATATTCCAGAGCCTTTGTAAACCAGCCGAAAGCTCCCAGGTAGTCACCGGAAAGATGATCCAGAACCCCAAGATTGTTGCACAGGCCGACCAATTGGCTGAGGTTTCCCAATTCTTCCCAGAGATGGTGAGCCTGGCGGTAAAGTGAACTTGCGGCCGGGTAGTTCCCCTCGTTCATTTCCAGGAAACCCAGGTCCATCTCCACCAAGGCCGCGTTCTTGTGATCATCTTGATCGAGATAAT
>JAIORG010000080.1 GCA_021108255.1 Anaerolineales bacterium
GGCGGCCAGGGTGCCCAGATGACCAAGGCAATGAGCCTTTATATGCCCTTCTTTATGGGATACCTGGCGCTGACCTTTGCCTCCGGACTGGCTCTGTATTTCATCGCAACCAATCTCGCCACAATTGCCCAATACGTTCTGACCGGGCAAGCGGATTTTAAAAATATTCTGCCAAAACTTCCGTCGAGGTCTTAACAGATAAACTGTTTACCCTGAGCTGGAACAATGGCACCAATGAGGATTTATGAAAAATAATCGCGCAACCCTCGAAGTTATTGCTCAAACTGTTGAAGAAGCAATCGAAAAGGGAATTAATGATTTAGGATTACCACGCGAATCGGTAGAGATAACCGTGCTGGATGAAGGCGGACAGGGAATTTTAGGGATTGGATCCCGCCAGGCGCGGGTCCGGATTTCCGTTATCAATGATGAGGAAGAAGTGCAAACGGAAGAAAGCCCTTCCCAGACTCCAGCTTCCGAGGAAGATTCAACCTTAAGACTAACAGAAGAAATTGTCTCAGAATTACTTGAGAAAATGAATTTGACGGCTAAGGTTACAGCAAAGTTCGGTGAGGAAAGCGATAGATTGCCGTTTCGACCTATCCTGGTTGATATCACAGGTAATGATTTAAGCATTCTGATTGGCCGTCAGGCGAAAACATTAAATGCTTTGCAATATATAACCCGGTTAATCCTGGGCAAGGAACTTGAACATGGAGTCCCGCTCAGCATTGACGTGGAAGGATACCGGGAAAGACGAGAGAAGCAGGTCCGGCAGTTAGCCAGCCGGGTTGCCGAACAGGTAAAAGACACAAACCGCGAGCAGGCGCTTGAACCCATGCCGCCCAATGAACGCCGGTTTGCCCACATAGAACTTCAGGACAATTCCTCGGTTTACACAGAAAGCGTCGGTAAGGAACCTTACCGGAAAGTCGTCATTCATCCCGCTGAGTAAACCGGGCAGGACAAATAACATACTGGCATGGAATAAATCCCCGTGCCAGTTTTTTTTTACTGGGTTTTCGCTTTCAGGTATAATTCCATCATGAATCTCAAACCGGGGAAAACCGCCGTAGATTATCTAATAGTCGGCCACATTACCCGGGATGTCATAGAAGAAAGATACAGGCTGGGAGGCACGGCCGTATACAGCGGAATACTCGCAAAAAGAATGGGTTTGGAGGTGGGGCTGGTCACCTCCTGTAATGAGGAAACCCCGGTTGAACCACTGAACGGGATTCAGATCATCAACCAGCGGGCAAACAGGACTACAACTTTTATTAACAACTATACTCCCTCCGGCAGGGAGCAATTCATTCTTGAGAGAGCCAAACCTTTAGGTTTGGACCAAATCCCGGCAGAATGGCGAACGGCCAAAATTGTTCACCTGGGACCGGTTGCCCGGGAGACCAACCCGGAAACCGGGTTTAATTTTCCAGATGCAGCCCTGTGTTTATCTCTCCAGGGCTGGCTGAGAGAATGGGACAGTAAAGGATTAATTCAACCTTCTCCTTTTCCGGAGATGAACAGACCCTTTACGGAAAACACGGCCGCATTTCTCAGCATTGAAGATCTGGGACTCGACCGGTCATTAATCGACCCGCTTCGCTCTCTTTTTCCCCTGCTGGTACTCACCAAAGGGAATACCGGGGCAGAGATTTTTTATCAGGACAAGACCACCGTCATCCCCGTTATTCCGAAGGACGAGGTGGATCCAACTGGAGCCGGCGATATATTTGCTACAGCATTTATGATAAATTACGCGCTTTATGGAAAAAAGTTGATTGAATCTGCACATGTGGCTTCAGCACTAGCAGCGATCTCTGTCACCCGACCGGGAATCGAAGGGATTCCCACAGAAGCAGAAATACAATCCATTCAAGAGGTTCACTGAGATATGGGATTAATTTATACAATTGCCAATCAAAAAGGCGGTGTCGGAAAAACGACATCAACGATCAACCTGGGTGCTTTTTTAGCCCATTATGGTAAAAATGTCCTGCTGGTAGACATTGACCCCCAGGCTAACGCCACTTCCTCACTGGGAATTGACAAGAAAAATATCGCGGGAGGAACTTACGAGGCAATTCTGGAAGAAAATAATATCCGGGATTATATCCTGCACAATCCTAAACTAAAACTATCGATCCTGCCGGCTTCCCCGGATCTAGCCGGAGCAGAAATTGAGCTGGTAAATGAAGTTGGTCGAGAAACGTTATTAAAGAGAAAACTGCTTCCCCTGGCGGAAGAATACGATTATATCCTGGTAGACTGCCCTCCCTCACTGGGACTGCTCACGCTCAATGGATTAGTAGCCGCAGTGAATGGAATCCTGATTCCTGTGCAGTGTGAATACCTGGCAATGGAGGGTTTGGGAGACCTGGTCTCAACCATCGAGAGAGTTCGCCGGGTGATCTCTCCAGACTTGATCATCCGCGGGGTTATCCTGACCATGTTTGATACCCGAACCAACCTGGCCAATGATGTGGTACTGGAAGTGAAAAAACATTTCGAGGAACAAGTTTTTAACACTATCGTTCCCCGCAGCATTCGCCTGGCTGAGGCGCCATCTTATGGCATCCCGATTTCTCTCTATTCTCCCGGTTCAATCGGGGCCAATGCTTATCAAGAATTAGCAAAAGAAATCCTGCTGGGAGATGGTCACCAGCTTCCTGAGGTATAATAAGTTCAGACAAAATTAAAGTTCAGATCAATCAATATTACCAGGGAAACACCTTCAAAAACTTATGGCACCCAAACGACCCGGCCTGGGAAAAGGCCTTGATGCACTTATTCCTACTCATCCCGATGGAGAAATCTTATCCGAATTTGGCGGAGTTCTGGAAGTCCCGCTGGATCTGATCGCAGCCAATCCTCATCAGCCCCGGAAAGGTTTTGACGAAGATAAATTAAAGGAACTGGCCGCATCCATCCAGGAGCACGGTATCATTCAACCGTTGGTTTTAACAGCCCAGGACCCAGTTGCGGAATCAGATCATAAATATGCCCTGATTGCCGGTGAACGGCGTTTACGGGCAGCAAAACTAGCTGGATTATCGACCGTGCCGGCTATCCTGCGGGAAACAGACAGCCAGAATCATTTACTGGTAGCGCTGATTGAAAACGTACAACGGGCTGACCTCAACCCACTGGAAACTGCAACCGCCTACCAAAGCCTCTCGGTTGAGTTTGGTCTTTCCCATAAAGAAATTTCGAAACGGGTAGGCAAAAGCAGAACTGCCGTTACCAATACCTTGCGGCTGTTGGATCTGCCCGACGTAGTCCAGCAGGCAGTGCGGAAAAATCAGGTCAGCATGGGTCATGCCCGGGCGCTCCTGGCTCTGCCAAACATCAAGGCCCAGAGTTCCGCTTTGCAGACCATCCTGACCCAGGAACTAAGTGTGCGACAGACAGAAGCGCTGGTCAATAAACTCAAAGGTCAAAAGCGACCCAAGCCGCCCAAAAAGAACCCCAAGTCACCTGAGCTCAAATCTATAGAAGAGGAATTGCAGTCCTCGCTGGGAACAAAAGTCCGCCTGACGCGGAGTAAAAGCGGTAAAGGAACCATTACCATCCATTATTATTCGGATGAAGAATTTAATACTTTGGTTGACCGCTTCCGGAAATAATTAACACCCCAGCTATTCCCCTCAACTATAAAAACTGATGAAATCTTTCCAGCTGACCAATGCCCGCATCTATACTATGGATCCCCGGCAGCCCCTGGCTTCTTCCCTGGTCTGCCGCGGCGGAAAAGTGGAACGCTTGCTGGCTGAAGACCCTCTGGATTCCAAAAATTCCCTTGATCTTGGCGGACGGATCGTCCTGCCCGGATTGATCGACGCCCATCTGCACCTGAGACTGTATGCGGAAACCCTTCAATATTTAGATTGTGAAACCAGCACCAAAGAGGATTGCCTGGAGAAAGTCGCAAAACGGGCTGCCGTTACCCCGCCCGGCGAATGGATTCGAGGACACGGCTGGAATCACAATCATTGGTCCTCTGGCTACGGCACAGCAGCAGAGCTGGATCAAATTTCCCCTCACAACCCAGTCTACCTGACCGGTAAATCCCTTCATGTATCCTGGGCTAATTCCACGGCACTTAAAATTGCCGGAATCAGCGACCAGACACCTGATCCACCTCGCGGGACCCTGTTAAGGGATGAGAACGGAAACCCTACAGGTATCCTGTTTGAAGAAGCAGTAAACCTGGTTGAAAATATCATCCCGTCCCCGAGCGTCGAAGCTGCCGCTGAAAGTATCCAGAGAGCACAGAAAGAATTATGGAAAATAGGTCTCACTGGAGTTCACGATTTTGACCGCGAGCTTTGTTATCATGCCCTGCAGTACTTAGCAGAAAGAGAACAGCTAAAACTCAGGGTATTGAAAAGCATCCCCGCAAAATATTTACCAACAGCTATTGAGATGGGGTTAAGAACCGGGTTGGGGAACGATTGGTTGTGGATCGGAGGAGTGAAGGATTTCGCGGATGGTGCCCTGGGTCCGCAAACGGCTGCCATGCTGGAACCTTATCAGGGATCCAGCACTAACAGGGGCATGCCCCTGTTAACAGAAGAAGAACTGCTCGAGTTAGGCAGCGCAGCAGCCCAGGGCGGTTTTTCACTGGCAATTCATGCCATCGGTGACCAGGCAAACCGAACCGTGTTAAATGCCCTGGAAAAAATTCGAGGTTATGAACGAGATCAGGGCATCAAACCTTTGCCGCACCGGATAGAACACCTCCAGCTTCTTGATCCAGTAGATGTTCCCCGCCTGGCTGAACTAAATATCACTGCTTCCATGCAGCCAATCCATGCTACCTCGGATATGGAGATGGCGGATAAATTCTGGGGAAAAAGGACCGCGTACTCTTATGCTTCCCAGCTGCAGTTTCAGCAGGGCGCGCGGGTCGTATTTGGGTCGGATGCCCCGGTAGAAAATCCAAACCCGTTCTGGGGAATTCACGCCGCGGTGACTCGCCGGAAAGCCGACGGATTTCCGGGTCCAGATGGCTGGCATCCGGAGCTGCGGGTTCCGCTTGGCAAAGCCCTGGAAGCCTACACAATTGGACCAGCTGCCGCAGGAGGGAAATCCGGCCAGCAAGGGAGCCTTGCGCCAGGATACTGGGCTGACTTGATTGTGCTGGAAAAAGACCCCTTCAGCTGTTCTGAGGATGAATTAAGGGAATTAAGACCCTCTGGAACGATGATCGACGGGGAATGGGTCTGGCGTGATTTTTAAGAACATCTCCCCCCTTCTCCCCGCCTCCCTTCGATATGTCCTCTCTGCGTTCGTCCTACTCAGGATGCCTCGGGTCATATAGATAATAGGCGTCCTGAGTAGCTCTGAATTGTCCCGTAGGGACATAATGAAGAGCGTATCGAAGGGCCCAGTCCCCAGTCACCTGTCCTGAGTAGCGCGACAGAGGAGCGCGTATCGAAGGGCCCAGTCTCTC
>JAIORG010000140.1 GCA_021108255.1 Anaerolineales bacterium
GCTCCACCCGACTCTTCGACTGCGTTTATCCTGAGCGAACCCCGAGCACTTCGCTCCGCTCTGCATAAACTCCGCCGAGGGGGGAGTCGAAGGGCTCTGAGCGGGTGCCCTTTACCCGAAGGGTAGTGCTCAGGATGCCTGTCCTGAGTGAAACAAAGAGGAATCGAAGGGCTTCGCGAAGCTAATCCGTTAGGGGGAAAATCATTTCTATTATGTATATCCTGTATATTGTTTTTCTACTATATGCACGGAAAATAATGACTGATACAAGAAAATCAAACTGATAAAATATCAGGATTCTATCTATTGACAACACAAGCGAATTAATGTATATTCAGGGCGTATATAACCATTATGGCTATAGTAAGGCGATAATATATGTCAAATGCAAATTCAGATGAATTCCTTCCTCTCTCAGATGCAGAGTTCCACATTCTCCTTATTCTTGCAGGAAGAGAACATCATGGTTATGCCATCATGAAGACCATCAACGAGCACCCTGATATCTCCTACTTCCTGGGTCCGGCGACCCTCTACCGAACGATCAGACGCTTACTCGAAAGATCTCTCATTGAGGAGATTGGGGATCGACCTGATCAGGAGAACGATGACGAAAGACGCCGCTACTACAGGCTATCCGGAGCTGGCCACAGAGTCATGGTGTCAGAGACAGAGCGATTATCGAAACTCGTTTCCATCGCCAAGGACTGGGGTTTGGGACTGGGTGCTTCTGCATGAGAGAGATATACCATGACTGACATCCCACTTTCCTGGAATAAGCGCGCTGACCTGCGGGCCTTCCGTTTCCTGCTCAAACTCTTTCCAGAAGATTTCCTGGAAGAATACGAGTATTGGTTGATCCAGACCTTCAGGGATCAAATCAACGATACTGCTTCACGTAAAGAATATTTTTCCCTCTGGGTAAAAGTATTCCTCGATCTTGTCAAAAACGCTATCCTGGAGAGAGTCAATCGATTCTCGATTAATAACCATCCAGCTCTCGCGGATGTGCTCTGGATCCTTGGTTTCTCATTGCTTTATGTTTTTACGTCACATTGGTGGAACAGCTATGGCCAAAGAATATTTCGCCCCTTAGAAAATACTCCATTCGGACAATCCGCATGGTCGGGCCTTGTGAGTTCTGCGATGATGGGCTTTGTGATTGGTCTGTCTCAATGGGTATTCATTCGAAAGCACATTCATTTTAATTGGGCATGGCCATTTGCCACAGGTATTTTCTATTCTGTTGGTGGTTTCCTCAGCAGAGGAATTGATTATTACATTTTTACAAACTTACATAAGTTCGAAGTCTTATGTAAGTTATCTGTATATCATGCCAATTTCCATTCAACTGTTCAGCAATATCTCTTCCCTTTAATCAAGGCTTACTTCGTTTCTCTATCCCAAGTTTTGTTCCTGCCGAAATCCCGCTTCAGATGGTTATGGATCCCTGTCAATTTGATTGCCTGGTTGGGTAGCAGACAATTAACTATCTATCTATATAGATCCTTTTATAGAGTGGGACCTTTTAACAATTGGGATGTTTTCGGAGATATCGCAGAGGGCCTAATTCTCGCCGTATTCTTGCGGATGCTATTTACAATGGTGGAGCTAGAGGGTAAATCGGGAGAGATGGCTGGTGAACTCACTTCCGCCTGAACCTCCCAGTTCCATAATTCAGGCCGTGGACAGCCAAGCGCGCCGCATCACAGATCACCTTCGCTCTAGGTTGCTGGTTTGTGTGGAAGGATTCAATCAATAATTACAATTCAGGAGACATTTTATGCCAACAAGGATGGGGTATAGTCTCATAGCGATCTTATTCATATTCTTCTTCTTTGGGGCAGTTGTCATCGCCATATACCTGGTATCGTTTACTGAGTTGAATCCACTAATGGGATTAATAGTAGTCTGCCCTTCGATGGGTTTCATTTTCCATCACATAAGGAATTTGATCGCAGCCTGTTCAGGTATCAAACCGGTAAAATCGCCTATCGGCATGATGATAGGATTTTCACTGGTAATTATTCTTAAACTCATAATTCCATCCTCCATGAATTGAAGGAATGCAGTTTTTTTGGCAATGGAGTTATAGGAAGTCATCAATGAGAGTAAAAACAATACTTCTTAGCTTGCTACTGCTGATGACATTGCTGGCGGCTTTGTGTGGAACCACCCCGCAGTACATACGGTTTATATCATCGCCACTCTGGGCTGGCCCGTGTGACCCCTCCACCGAACAGATTGAAATGGACACGCGCCTAACAAAGGGCTTGGGAATTGGGCACACTCCACCTGACATGCACTGCTCCGTGTTTTGCTTACAGGTTCCTGAAGGGAGCGAACTTATCATCGGAATCGCGGATTTAGAGTTACAGTTAAGGCTTCGTGTAACAAGGGATCTTTACCCTTACTGGGATCCCGGCTTTACCTCGAAACAAGGTACCATGAGTAGAATAACAAGTCCAAGTGAAAGGAGAACAAATCCCGTTGGGCGCTACTATATACATGTCTGCCCTGGCGAGGGTTTTGGCGAATTCTGGATTGACGAGGGACGATGTACTCCCGCCACTTTTAAAGGTTCAACACTTTTTACAATCTACAACAAATTCACGCCCTGAGGTGGCAGCCGTTGACCCATTCTGCAATCACTTCGCGCTTAATCTTGGCGTTGTGACGCGTATCAGTTGGGAACTCCGACAGGAATAACACTTCGCGGATACTCTTCGAAAGATCATTGCTTTCAATGATCTCAAATGCTTTTTCAGTGATCCTTTTCCTGGTATCGCGGTTGATTCTCTCTTGGGCCTCTATCACCAATACAGCCGTTTTTTTCCCTGATTTCTCTCTTCCCACAAGAGCTGTTCGAGCAACGTCTGGAATCTGGTTGAAAAGCGCCTCCACCTGAACGGGATACAAAACCTCCGAATCGGTTTCCACGATATGCGCCTTGCGGCCGCAAAACCAGAGCCTGCCTGCCTGGTCAATATAGCCAACATCCCCCAGGCGGTGCCAGATCTCATCTCCCTCTCTGATCTTGGCTTCTGCGGTTTGCACAGGCCTGTGAAGATATTCGCGGGTAACCACAGGCCCCTTTACTGCTAATTCCCCCATCAAACCTTTAGGCAGTTCCAGAGAATCTTCCCACTCAGCAATAGGATTGTCGCTGATCTTTATCACCCGAATGTCAATTCCAGGAAGAGGTTTTCCCACACACATTCCTGCGCCTTTTTCGCTCAAATCGGCAGTTTCCTCCAAAATCTCTTTTCCGTTAATCAAGGTCAAAGGCAAAGCTTCCGTGGCGCCAAAGGGTGTGAATACATCTCCGGTTGGCATCAATTTCTCATATCTCCGGATCAAGGACGGCGGAACGGGCGCGCCCATCATCAAGATTTTTCGCATGGAATTCAATTCCAGTTGATTTTCTTCGCAATATTTTGCTATGATCTTCCAGATAGTCGGTGATCCAACTGAGTGAGTAACACCGAAAGTTTCAATGGCTTCGAAGAGAAACGCAGGGTTCAGTTTTGCTGGATTGCTGGCATCCATGTCTGGCATGACCGTAGTCACACCCAGAGATGGATTGAACAAGGCAAAAATATAGAGGCCGGGCAGATCAATATCGCCAGCCTTGATTCCAATCTCATTCCTGAGTAAATCAACTACCGCTCTAAACATGCCCTGTTGATAAACAACACCTTTTGGGATACCTGTGCTGCCAGATGTAAAAGCCACAGCAGCTTCATCTGCAGCAAGGGTATCGGCCAGGCAAAACTTCGCTCTTTTTCCGGATTTTAATCCGTGCAGTTCTTTTCCAGGCCAAAATAATTTTTTCCCTACGGTAACCTGTCTCTCTAAATGCGCAAAGGGTTTTCTGATGAAGAAGCTCAAGATATGAGCCATCGGAATTCCAATCAAATTCACTGGTTCAGTTTCCGCAACACATTGTAAAAACGATTTCCTCCCCATTCCGGGATCGATCAAGATTGGCACTGCGCCAATCTTCAACAACGCGAATGTGACCGCGATAAAATCAATCGAAGGCCGGATCATCACTAGCGTTCGCTCCCCTTTTTTTATCCCGTAATCGGTAAATCCATGTGCGTATTGATCGCTAAGTTCAGATAATTGCTTAAAACTTAGCGTGGAATATTTTGCTCGGCCATCCTCCCCTCGCCCAACTGGAAAATAAATTGCTGCTTGATAGGGGTTTTTTTTGGCGGCTTCATCCAGTGAAGCGGCGATGTTATATCTATCCATCAACTATTCCTTTCCAGAAAGTCTTGAACAATAGGAACGATTTCTTCGCCCGCATCTTCCAGTACATAATGTCCCGCACCAGGAAAATGATGGGATTCAGCTTGGGGGAAGCGTTTCTCAAATTCAGCGCAAAATTCATCTGGAGTGAACACAAAATCCAGGTCTCCCCAGGCAATGAGCATTGGAGAGTCCTTGAACTGGTTAACCTTAAGGTCCAGCTCCCTGAACAGACCAAGGGTGTGATGTTCTTCTTCAAGTGGAATTTCTTGAACGAAACGATGGATTGCAACCCGGTTCTTCCATGAATCATAAGGTTCGATATAGGCGGCATAAACTTCCCTGGTGCGCTTCTCTTTCTTTTTAATCGCCCAATAATAGGCAAAAATGGAGAATAGATTCAGCCCTCTTACCAGCAGGCCGCCAAGGATAGAAGGACGGCAGATTTTTATCCTCTTGGGTACCTGATCGAGGTAAAAAACCGCGGTATTCATGACAACCAGCCCTTTGACCATCCCGGGCGATTTAATTGCATTCCCAAAACCTATCGGGCCTCCCCAATCGTGGACAACCAGGAAATATTCTTTAATTTCCAGAAATTCCATTAAGGCTGAAAGGTTTTGAATATGATCTTCTATTCTGTAGGCAAAGTTTTGCGGTTTATCTGAAAGTCCACAACCGATATGATCGGGAACCACAATCCTGTAATCGCTGCGCAGCGCTTTAACCAGATGTCTATAATAGAAAGACCAGGTGGGATTACCATGCACCATCAACACAACCGGTGAATTTTTATCCCCCTCATCCAGGTAATGCATCCTGTTTCCCTTGATCTCAAACCAATTCGAAGCAAAAGGATATTCTGTCCTGATCTTTTCTAAATTCATATATGCTTTCCATTTTGAGTTTCGGCAGTAAATCAGATTTTGGGAGTCATATTCTCAGGCAATACTCCAGAATGACTCCGTAAAAACAAAGTTAGCCAGAGTATATCGCATTCCCCGCAAACCGCGTCATTCTCTTTGGAAAGGCGGCTCGATTCAACAAATCCCCATCATCTCTTGAAGATCAGCTCTGCTTATTTGTCCCTGGCAATAACTCTTGAATAAAAGCTTGATTTGTTCATCTGTATAACGTTTGTGAAGCTGAGACATGGGTTCCTCCAGTTTCTATAGGAG
>JAIORG010000057.1 GCA_021108255.1 Anaerolineales bacterium
GATATCAACTCAGGAATCGCCCAACCGCTTGCCTTCCCGGGTTCAATCAATGGATACACACCAACCATTTCAGTAAGAGGACTTCCACTTGGAAGTTGGTACCTGCGCCAATTTGCTCCCTCAAATGTTGAAAGGGGGGGATCATTGGCATACGCCGGTGGAGATCGTGTCTATGCCTTGAGGGGTGCTAACTCAAGGAACTTTGGCTATTACAGTATCTCTGCAGACCAATGGTTTAGTTTAGCAAATACTCCGAATCCTGTTCGCCAGGGGGGGGCGCTGGTTTATGCAGGCGGAAACTATCTATATGCATTACGGGGAAGAAACACAGATAATTTCTGGCGCTACAACATCACCACCAATAACTGGTCAAACCTGGAGGACACACCCAGCCGGGTTACCCGAGGTGGAGCTCTGGTATATGACGGGGGAAATTTTCTCTACGCCCTGCGAGGAAATTCAAATAATTTTTGGCGCTACAACATTTCATCAGACAGCTGGAGCAACCGGGCCAACACACCCAACACCGTTAGTTTCGGTTCTGACCTGGTCTATACAGGTGGAAATTACATTTATGCCTTTCGCGGCAGCAACAGAACCAATTTCTGGCGCTTTAATATCTCTTCCAATTCCTGGAGCTCCCGCCAAAATGCCCCGGCAACTGTAAATTCTGGTGGATCACTGGCATACTTCGGCGGAGACTATATCTACGCTTTGAGGGGAGACAACTCTACCAATTTCTGGCGGTATACTGTTACAATGGATAGTTGGACAGTACTTACCGATACACCCAGTACAGTAGGTCGGGGGGGATCTCTGGTATTTACTCATTCACAGGGTGGTTTTGCGTTTCGGGGCGGGAATCGCAGAGATTTTTGGGAATTTGAAGTCACCCCTCCCCGATATGATATATCTTCTCAAGCAGGATCGGTGGACACAGATGCCAGGTTAGAAATTGACGGATCCACCAAGACAATATTATTTTGGGACATTGATTAATCGCTTGTTATAAGAACCAAATAAAAGATCTTATGGATGATCCAAAACAAAAAATCGGTAATGAACTAAATAAAACTCTCTCTCTCGTCGGCTCGGTGGGGCTATTTGATATAAACATCCTTCCCCAGCGGTACCGCAGGAAGCGGATTAGATTGGTAAGTATCTTGCCCTGGTTGTTGTTTATCGTTCTCCTTGGTCTCCTGTATTTCTCCGGCATCCTGGCCCTGGAAGCCCAGGCACAATTTAAGCAAAGTCAAATTGATCTGGCCCAGGTTCAATCAGCCCTGGAAAATTACCAATCCAGTGCAGAGCAAGTAGAATCCCTGGAAAATGAGATTGAGGCGGCAAATTTGCTCAGAGATCAAATTACAGATTCCTACCAGGGCGTTGATCTAACTGGCACCCACTGGAGCGACACCCTGTTCAGTATTAAAGGAATTATACCGGAAGGCATCTCATTATCCCTTGTTACCCAACAGGAAAATCAAATCCTTCTCCAGGGAATCTCTAATTCTTACTCAATCATCCTTGATTTAGTTGAAAATTTAAATGGTCTGGACGCAGTACAGAACGTCCAGATTGAATCTGTAACCCGGATTGTAGAAGCAGAACCTTCAGTTGACATAATCGAAACCGGGGATGAATCCCAACCTATTAGATCAACAAATCCGTCCTACTCCTTTTCCATCCTGACTATCACCTCCGGGGAGGAAGGACTGCCATGAACAAAAAATCAAAGAGGGTTTTCTCCCCTATGCGTACTGCCATTCTTGGAAGTGTGATCCTGGCTATGCTGCACATCATCTTGCTTGGAGGAACATACCAGCGGAGAGCTGCAGCAGAAAAGATACAATCTGACAGCGCCGTACTTGATCAAAACTATGCTGCATTAAAGCAAATCAGTGATGAACAGGTGAGCGCCCTCCGGTTTGAATTGGGACTCATCCAGGCAGAAGTGGATGATCTGCAAAGCACTTTCCCCGAACTGGGAGCGCCCTTTGCCATTTATCACCGCGGGATGGATCTTTCCCAGAGCAGTGGGGTTGATCTTGACAGTATATCTCTCCTGGGAAGCGACATTCAAGAAACTGCCTTAGGCAATATTCAAACCAATAACTATAGTATTGAATTGACTGGTCTCCTGGAATCCTGCCTGACCTATATTCAGAAACTTGAGAGTGCCGGGATGGATACATTAACAATGGAATATATCAGCATCTGGCCTGAAGAAGAACTCTGTTCCCTTGAGATTAAAACCGTTGGCTATCCGGGAGTTGAAGAGTAATAATCGGAATCTTCAATTTATCGCATCTGAGAAAGAGAGTGAACCTTGTTTAAAAGAAAGATTACAACAATTAGTTTTGAAGGCAACGAGATAAGATTCCTGGTTGTCCGGGGAGGGAAAGCTCATTCCTGGAGAGCTAAGACAATTCCTCCTGAGTTGATGAATCAAGGTCTTATCCAAAATCCCGGCTCCGTTGGTAAAATCATCCAAACCACGCTCAAGGAGATCAAAGCGCCCAAGAGGATTATGGTCACATCAGTCACTGGGCAACGGTCGGTTCATCGAATCATGAGGATCCCCAATATCCAGGATAAACTCCTGGAAGAAACCATCCGCCGAAAAGCAAAACAGGAGCTTGCCATCCCGGTTGATGAGGCTGATCTTTCCTGGCGCATAATAACCAGAGCCAATAACCAGATTGTCCTCTATGTTCTCGCCGTGCCGAACGCAATTATTGATAGGCAGGTCGAAACTCTGCGGGCCGCGAAAATTAAACCGAAGATAATGGACATCAAACCACTCGCATTGCAGCGGGTAGTGAACAAAAAAACGACAATTATTGTGAACCTTGAAAGCTTCAGTATGGGAGTGATTATCGTAGTTAATCATATCCCGATCCTGGTCAGAACCATTCCGCTAGAAACCGGAAACTTAACTGATGAAGCAAAAATTGACCTGCTCGGCCAGGAACTCGCCAGGACGGTAAAATATTACAACGAGAGCAATAAAAACAACCGCTTACCGGAAGAGACTGTAGTATATCTAACCGGTGAATTATTTGATTATCCCCGCCTTGAATCGCGATTAGATGAAAGTCCAAATTTGGCTGAAAGATTTAGCTCAAAAACCCCTTATAAGATCAGCTTGCCTAAACCGCCATTAGAAACTCCGCCAAAACTATCGGTTGCAAAATATGCCGTCAATCTAGGGTTAGCGTTAAAAAACACGAAATGACATCCTTGGCATGGGCATACAGCTTGATCGGGGTTGTAATTGGTAGTTTTTTAAATGTATGTGTTGACCGTTTGCCAGAAAGCGGATCGCTTGTCTCCCCTCCTTCTCATTGCCCTCAATGTAAACGCCGTTTAACCGTTCTTGAACTTATCCCAATTTTCAGCTACATCTTTCTCCGGGGCCGCTGCCGGTCTTGCGGGGAAAAGATCTCGGCCCGGATCCTGGCAGTTGAGCTTGGCACCGGGTTGATGTTCTTATTAATCTGGATCCGCTTTGGTCAAAGCTGGGATACTGTACTCGTCAGTATCATAGGGTCCCTCTTGTTGGTAATCGGATTAATTGACCTGGAACACCAAAAAATACTCAACATTCTCATTTACCCCGCTATTGGCTTCGGGCTGCTGTTGATCCCATTAACCCATATTGCTACACCCTGGTCCTTTTTAGCCGGCGGAGCGCTGGGGTTTGCAGTCTTATTTGTCATTGCCGTTCTTTCTCCTGGAGCAATGGGCATGGGTGATGTCAAACTGACCATTTTTCTGGGGATAATCGTAGGCTATCCAGAAATCATTATTGTCCTCTTCCTGGCTTTTGTGTCTGGGGGTTTAATTGCCGGGATTCTGCTTGCTTTCAAGAAAGTCAAACGCAAAGATACGGTTGCCTTTGGACCTTATCTCGCGCTGGCAGGAATGATCACAATACTCTACGGAGATCAAATTCTTGGCTGGTGGTTAAGGAGAATTGGCTGATGAATATCCTGGATCTATTTACCCTCATGGAATCACTTGAAATCTGCAGCTGTGCCTATCTTGCGGATCCATGGAGATCTTGTGCCGGTACCAGGTCTAAACCCTCTCTCTGTCGAGGATCTTAAATCTGCGTTTCAGGCTATGACAACCCAGGGCCAGCAAGATGATTTCCAGGACAACAAAGAATTGGATTTTTCACATCAGACCCGGCAGGGAATTCGTTTTCGGGTGAACGCCAGTCTGCAAAAGGGAGAAATCAGCCTTGCCTTCAGACGCGTCTCTCAGGAGATCCCCAGCCTGGAACAGTTGGGACTACCAGAGATTTGCAAGGACCTGGCATTAAAAAAGCAGGGTTTGGTGCTGGTAACAGGTCCCACTGGAAGCGGGAAGTCCACCACGTTGGCTGCCATGATCGACCATCTAAACCAGCGGGAAGCCCGCAGGATTGTTACAGTTGAAGACCCTATTGAATACCTCTACCAGGACAAACAAAGTTTTATCACCCAGCGGGAATTGGGATCTGATACAAAATCTTTCGCAACAGCCGCAAAACAGGCTTTACGCCAGGATCCGGACGTCATCCTGGTCGGCGAAATGCGTGATCCTGAAACCATGGCCGCTTGCATCACTGCAGCAGAAACTGGACACCTGGTGATGTCTACCCTGCATACCAATAACGCTCCCCAATCCATCGACCGGATTGTGGATTCATTCCCCCCTTACCAGCAAAATCAAATCCGGATGCAGCTTTCCCTGGCTTTGTTAGCAATCCTGTCCCAGCGGTTGCTTCCCAGGCTTGATGGTCAAGGCCGCGTACCTGCGGTAGAAGTAATGGTGGCCAATCATGCCATCCGGAATTTAATCCGGGAAGGAAAAACTCACCAGATGATCAGTATTATGCAGACCGGTGCTGATCAAGGCATGCAGACAATAGATAGAGCGCTCCAGCAGGCATATCAGCAAGGATTAATCTCTCTAGAGGATGCGCTTCCCCTGGTTAGCGATGAAAAAGCCTTCCGGTCGTCTTTGGGCGCAGCTTGATCCGAAGAGGGTTTAACCTCTAATTTCAGCAGCCATGATCTCCATTTTAGCCATTTTCCCCCGTTTTATTACATTTTCATAACAACCTCATCCGTATTTTCATATTTTCAACCTTTTGCTGTAAGTTCCCTGTAAGGTATAACAGGGAAATATTTGTTTTAATGAAGGCATCCAACAAATTGGAACACCCGGATTTTTTCCAGGTGAATTTATCAACTTTTTAGAAAACAAACTTATTTTGAAGGAGGCATAATCCAATGTTCAACAAACTTTTCAAAGCCGAAGGCGGCTTCACCCTCATAGAGCTGTTGGTGACCATCGCAATCTTAGGTGT
>JAIORG010000015.1 GCA_021108255.1 Anaerolineales bacterium
GATTCTCGCCTGGAAGGGAATGCCCAGGAAACAATCATCATTCCAGAAATTGACGTTCCGGAAAAACTCCGGGCGGCGATTCTGGCTTTACTCAGTGTAATTCCACTCCAGATCCTTTCCTACCACTGCAGCCTTAGCCGGGATTATGATCCGGATTTCCCCCGCAACCTCAGTAAAACCCTGACTGTAGACTAAGCCATCCAAAAAATCAAATCTCAGTGCAAACCACAAAACCGGCCCGGAACATAAATTTCCGGGTTGGTTTCTGATTGAATTGCAATTTAGGTGAAGGTTTGACACCACTGAGCAGGATTTTGAGGCCGGGTGATGCTATAATCAAAAACACAATCCCCCCCTACAGTTAAGCAGAAGAAGGAGATTATTCGATGTCAGCAAATGGTCTTGGGTTCACCTTAAGTGATGAGCATAAAATGATTCAGAAAGCAGCCCGGGATTTCGCCGAAAAGGAAATAAAACCCATCGCTGCAGAGTTTGACGAAAGCGGCGATTTTCCGATGGAAACAATCAAAAAAATGGGCGAAATGGGTTTTATGGGTATTGAGGTCCCGGAAGAATACGGCGGCGCTGGCATGGATACGTTGTCTTACGTTCTGGCATTAGAAGAAATCTGCAAAGCCGATGCCTCTCATGGCACAATTATGTCTGTCAATAATTCCCTCTTTAATTATGCCTTCTTGAATTATGGCACAGAAGAGCAAAAACAGAAATACATGGTACCTGTCGCAAAGGGTGAGAAAATCGGAGCATATTCCCTCACAGAACCCATGTCCGGTTCAGACGCAGGAACAATGCTCAGTAGAGCTGTGAGAGAGGGGGATGAATATATTATCAATGGCCGAAAATCATGGGTTACTGGCGGGCCTGTAGCGGATTACATCCTTCTTTACACCATGACAGAGCCAGAAAAAAAGCACCGCGGGGTGACCGCCTTTATCATAGATGCTGAACAGCCAGGATTCATTCGGGCAAAAAAAGAACCAAAAATGGGCATCCGGGCTTCAGCCACCAGCGAGCTGGTGTTTGAGGATTACCGCTGTCCTGTAGAAAATCGGTTAGGCGAAGAAGGAGAGGGATTCAAACTCGCCATGACTGTGCTTGATGCTGGCAGAATTGGTGTTGCCTCCCAGGCACTGGGCATCGCGGAAGCTGCTTACGAAGCCAGTGTAGCTTATGCAAAAGAACGGGAGTCCTTCGGGAAAAAGATCGGACAGTTCCAAGGGGTCGGATTCCAATTAGCAGATATGAAAACCCGCATTGAAGCTTCCAGGTTGCTGATTTATCAATCGGCTTTTGCTAAAGAACGCTACAAGGACACAGGAGAACGTTATACGCTGGAAGCCGCCATGGCAAAATTATTCGCTTCTGAAACAGCAAACTTTTGCGCCAACGCCGCTGTCCAAATCCACGGCGGGATGGGGTATTCCAAGGAACTGCCCATCGAAAAATATTACCGGGACGCAAAAATCACTGAAATATATGAGGGCACCAGCGAAATCCTGCGGATGGTAATCTCACGGCTGGAAACAGGACTTCGTTAACTTGCTGCTGACACCCAACAAGCAAGTTTTTATTGGTGAAAATTAACATCCATGTCGCAAAACGAACATACTGCTGATAAATCCCAAAGGCAAAGCCGCCCCCGGAATATCACCGTTTTGAGCATCTTTGTCTTACTCATCAGCCTTTTTCATCTGCTGAAGTTAAGCCAGGTAATCACTCAGTGGGAAATGCTGTCTGCCTTGCCAATCACTGTCTCTCCTTTTTACCTGGCAGCTGATGGGTTTGTATGGGGCATATCTGGATTAATCCTTTCCTGGAGTTTATGGACAGGACAAGCTTGGGCCGCAAAAGCCGGCCTGGTCCTGGCCTTGCTTTTCGCAGGGGCATTCTGGATTGACTTAATCTGGATATCAGAGGCTGAGCAACTGCAGACCAGATGGCTTATTAATCTAGTGTTCACTATTCTGGGATTACCTGCTGTTTTTTTTAGTTTAAACCTAACAAATAGTCGTGTTTTCTTCAGCGGAAATCCTGCAAAAATAAACTGACGGGGTATTCTTATGCCAGAAAAATCAGAGAATCCAAAAATCCAGGCACTGCGTGACAAAAAAGTCCAAAGCCGGCAGGGAGGAGGAGCAGAAAGAATTGAAAAGCAGCACCAGAAAGGACGTCTGACCGCCCGGGAACGGCTGGATCTGCTGCTGGATAAAGGATCATACCGGGAAGTGGATTCCTTTGTAGAACACCGAAGTTCAGATTTTGGCACTGACAAGAATAAATTCTTGGGGGATTCTGTCACCACAGGTTGGGGGACCATCAACAACCGGTTGGTTTATGTCTTTTCTCAGGACTTCACAGTATTTGGAGGAAGTTTAGGGGAAGTCCACGCGGAGAAAGTAGTCAAAATTATGGATATGGCCCTCAAAAACGGAGCGCCTATCATCGGGATAAACGATTCTGGGGGAGCCCGAATCCAGGAAGGTGTTGTATCGCTGGGTGGTTATGCAGATATTTTCCTGCGCAACACTCTCTCCTCTGGTGTGATTCCCCAAATCAGTGTCATCATGGGTCCCTGTGCTGGAGGTGCAGTATATTCCCCTGCGATAACTGATTTTATTTTTATGGTTCGCGGCTCCTCTTTTATGTTTATCACCGGTCCAGAAGTAGTTAAAACAGTGACCCACGAAGAGGTTACATTTGAAGAACTGGGCGGAGCAGATGTGCACGCAGAAAAATCAGGAGTCTGCCATATTGTCGCAGATACCGAAGCGAACACCTTGTTCCTGGTCCGCAAATTACTTTCCTATCTCCCGCAAAACAACATGGAGGATCCTCCTTTTGTTCCCACAGAGGATAGTTCCCTGCGGGTCGAGCCAGCGTTGGATACGATCATTCCCGATGATCCCTCCAAACCCTATGACATTAAAGAAGTAATCTCGCTTTTGGTAGATGAAGGTGAATTTTACGAAATTCAGGAAGGCTTTGCCCAGAATATCGTGGTGGGTTTTGCCCGTCTTGGCGGTCACAGCATCGGCATTGTGGCCAATCAACCTGCTTTCCTGGCTGGTGTGCTGGATATCGACTCCTCAGAAAAAGCCGGCCGTTTTGTCCGCTTCTGCGATTCCTTTAATATCCCGCTATTGACCTTTGTAGATGTCCCTGGTTTTCTGCCCGGTGTGGAACAGGAGCATGGAGGAATCATCAGATCAGGAGCAAAGCTGCTCTATGCCTTCTCTGAAGCAACCGTTCCTAAAATCACCCTGATTACCCGTAAAGCGTACGGCGGCGCTTATGACGTGATGAGCAGCAAACACATCCGGGGGGATATTAATCTCGCCTGGCCCAGCGCAGAAATCGCGGTGATGGGACCTGAAGGAGCTGTGAATATCATCTTCAGGAAAGAGCTTCAAAAGGCAAAAAATCCAGACAAGAAAAGAGCGGAACTCGTCGCGGATTATAGGGAAAAATTTGCCAACCCCTACATAGCAGCATCCCGAGGCTATATTGATGACATCATCGAACCCAGCAGCACCAGGGCAAGGCTGATCAATGGTCTGGAAATGTTAAGTAACAAAAGAGATAAAAATCCTGGAAAAAAACACGGAAATATACCTTTATGAAATCCGGGATGATATATCCATTAAGAAAGACTGATGTTTAATAAAATTCTAATCGCAAATAGAGGCGAAATAGCTGTCCGGATTATCCGGGCCTGCCGCGAATTAGACATTCCAGCGGTAGCGTTATACTCTGATGCAGACCGGCACAGCCTGCATGTTCGTTATGCCGACGAAGCTTACTACCTGGGTCCTTCTAAAGCCAGCGAGTCTTATCTTCGGGGAGACAAGATCATCCAACTTGCCAAAAATTGCGGGGCTGACGCGATACACCCCGGATATGGTTTCCTGGCAGAAAGGGCTGATTTTTCACAAGCCTGCCAGGATCACGGAATCACTTTCATCGGACCCAAACCTTCATCAATCGCAGCTATGGGAGACAAACAAGCAGCCCGGGCCACTGTAACTGCAGCAGGCGTTCCAATCGTTCCCGGAACAGACGGACAAGGTAATCTGACGGATAAACAGCTTGTTGAACTGGCTCCGGAAATCGGCTTTCCACTACTAATCAAACCATCTGCGGGCGGCGGGGGAAAGGGTATGCGGGAAGTTCAATACCTGGAGGAAATGCCCGGGCTTCTAGAAGCTGCCCGCCGTGAAGCAGAGTCCTCTTTCGGGGATGGCAATATCTATCTTGAAAAACTTATTCAAGGGGCCCGCCATATTGAAATTCAGATCCTGGCAGATCAGCGGGGAAATGTGATCCACCTGGGAGAGCGGGAGTGTTCAATCCAGCGGCGGCATCAAAAACTCCTCGAAGAAGCCCCTTCCCCGTTCATCGGCAGCGACCAGGAATTAAGGGAACGGATGGGTGCAGTTGCTGTCCAGGCTGCCCGCTCAGTAGACTATATAAATGCCGGAACAATAGAATTTCTGGTGGACGAAGACAAAAATTATTACTTCCTGGAAATGAACACCCGCCTTCAAGTAGAACACCCTGTTACAGAAGCGGTGACCGGGATTGATATTGTAAAGGAACAAATTCGCATTGCTGCCGGGCAGCCGCTGTTGGTAAAACAAGAGGACATATCTCTCACCGGGTGGGCCATGGAATGCCGCATCAACGCGGAAGATCCCTATAGGGGATTTTTACCCTCTACCGGCATCATCACCCAATCACTGCTCCCGGCAGGTCCAGGAGTAAGAGTGGACGCCGGCGTTTACTCCGGATATGAGATATCTCCCTATTATGATGCCCTGATTGCCAAGTTGATAGTTCACGAATCAACCCGGGAGAAAACCATCGCCCGCATGAAACGCGCATTGGAAGAATATCGGATTATCGGAATTCGGACCAATATACCCTTTCACCAGAATCTGCTTCAAGATCCTGATTTTATTGCTGGTAATTTCAACACGCTATTTGTCCAGGATGTTTTACCTCCCCTCTCAGCCAGTCATCAAGATAAAACACTTGCTGAAATAGCTGCCCTGGCCGCAACTCTTGCTGCCCATGAACAAAGCGAACGGGCTGCATTGGAAATTCAACGGTCAAAAAGAGATCTAAGCAATTGGAAATGGGTCAGCCGCTGGGAACAAACCCGAGAATAAGATCATGACAGAAAAATACTTCGCCGAAATTGAGGGTGTGGAATATCAAATCGAGATTCTATCCGACAACCGGATCGCGATCAATGGAGAGCCCTATGAGTTGAATTTCCAGGCTCTCCGCCAACACCTGTCTTACTCTCTGCTTCTTGAAGGCAAGTCTTATGAGATAAATATTTACCAGGACAATGGG
>JAIORG010000001.1 GCA_021108255.1 Anaerolineales bacterium
TAAAGTTTGATGACTGCACGGGCTCTGCGCAAGTGGAAACACAAAACGAAGGAATACGTCTCATCACGCATACCGCCTATGCTTCTTGCCAAGCTAATACGGCGATAGAGCTTTATCTTATCGAAAATTGTACTCACGATTGGCCATCTTACTTCATGCCAATCTCTGAAATAATTTGGGAATTCTTCGCAACGCATCCCAAGCCTTAGCAGGATGCTTCGGGGCAATTTTCTATCAATAATTATCATGAGATGGTGGCTATCCCCCGCTCTCCTTCGGTACGACCTCCGGTCCTTCCTTTGGTCGCAGGAGAGGCACCTACCAGCCGGTTAAGACGGAAGACTGGGGACGGGGGACCGGATGTGCCGCCTGAATAACGTTTACTGATAACTGGACCCCGCGCTAGTCGAGGGGGAAGTTGAAGGAATTCGCGAAGCTCATCCGTTAGCTTTCGATCTATATATTTGACCTTTTTGCCAAGGTATGATAATATGTCATACCAGAGGTGATGAATATGCCTAAACAAAAGGTGGCGGTCACAATTGAAAAGGATCTGATTATTAAATTAGATCGCATGGTATCTGAAGGAAAGTATTCCAGCAGAAGCAGCGCTGTTGAAGACGCTGTTATTGAGCGTTTAACCAAAGTAGAAAGATCAAGACTTGCTGAGGAATCCGCAAAACTAGATCCCTCTTTTGAGCAAGCCTTGGCTGACGAAGGTTTAGCGGGAGATTTATCTGAATGGCCCGAATATTAAGAGGGGAAATCTACTGGGCAGATCTAAATCCTACCCGAGGTCATGAGCAAGCTGGCATTCGTCCTGTAGTAATTATTAGCCACGATGTGTTCAACAATAGGTCAGGCACGGTCATCGCTATGGCCATCACTAGCCAAACTCAACGGGCTGGTTTTCCATTAACTCATGAATTGACAAGTGGTAATCTACCAAAGCGTTCTTGGGTTAAGATTAGCCAAGTAAGAACTATCTCTACTTCGCGCTTGGATAAAAAGATTGGGCAAATTGATCCAGAAGAGCTTAGCATTATCATCGATGGGCTGGACGAAATAATCTCAAGCTAACCGCCACTCCCCTTCGGTACGACCTCTGGTCCTTCCTTTGGTCGCAGGACAGGCACCTGACAGCCGGTTAAGACGGAAGACCGGGGACAGGGGACCGGATGTGCCGCCTGAATAACGTTTACTGATAACTGGACCGCGCGCCAGTCGAGGGGGAAGATGATGGGTTTCGCGAAATCCATCTGATAGGAGAAAAGAGATGAAGGAATCTGACATCAGAAAAATTGAGTCGGCCCTCAATGTGACACTGCCAGAGTTCTATCGCGCCACAATGCTCACTTATCCCTTTCCTGCCAATTCCTTCGCTAATGAGTTTCTCCTGCCAAACGATCCAAAGACTATTCTGGAATTCAATCAGCTTTCCGCTGAGTGTCCAGGAATCGGTAAACCGTTCATGATTGGAAGTGACGGTGGTGAAGAAATGTATTATGTTGACCTTGCGGCCGACTCATCCCAGGTGTTCACCTTCGATATTGAAACGGGCAAACACACACCGAAGGCCGCAGACTGGACGAAATATCTCAGACAGATTGAAACCGATCTAAAAGAAATTAAAGGGGATGAAAAGGCCGGGCAAGAACGGAAAGCAAATAAGAAATGTTGGGAGTTCTGGAAGTAAAAGACCTCCCACCCAGAGTATGGACACATACGTTCGTTTCGAAGCGTGCTTCACACGTTCAGAAACAATGGCCATGCGGAACGTTATCAATTATGAAGAAAACTCTGCTCATTCTTTTTACCTTAATAGCGCTTGTTGGGTGTTCACAACAATCTCCACAGCCGCCTTCGCCCGAAATCAACAACATCCTCAAGTCTGATTTTTCAACTGAGTTTGATCGACTATTCCTCTCTAATGAACCCCTTCGGTATCAAGACAATGTCGCTTTTCTCAAAGCCATTCCTGTGGAGGAACTCAGTGCTACGGAGAAAGACCTGCTCAAAACCAGGCTCAAACTGTTTTTATCTCTTCAGAACCAGAACAGGGATTACGCACCGGGTTCCGAACTCACCGGAGTCGCTTCTGGGATCGCCTTCTTGCGGCTGCAAGCTGTTCAGGTGTTGGGGGAAGTCGGCACAATGGAGGATATTGAATTCATCCAAAACCTGGAAACAAATCCAGAGGGAGAACATCCCTTGTTTGAAACCGAATGCAAGAAAGCCATAGAGAAACTTAATGACAGCTAACCTTTCGCTGGAGCGGACGCTGTGGTACTCAAAGTGATTTACCAAATCAAGCTACAATGAAAGCATCAGCAGGTGAGCTTTTAAGTTGGGCCGCCAATAACATGATGAGTGCAATCCAAAGACAAGCAAATTTGATCACAGTCTTTTCTAAGTGATCCTTTAGGAGAAATCACATGAAGAGTAGGAGTTCCCGTTATTATATCTTGGTGGCTTTACTGGCAATTGCACTCAGCCAAATTATGTGCACAATGCCAAAAAAAGAAGAAGCCGTTAAATCGCCTGAAGAAGCCGTGGATTTATCCAAACTTTCAGCAGGAGTGTTTGATGTTACCATAACCAACGAAGATTATAGCTATCTTTATGCAACCTGTCCTGAAGGACGATATGCAATGTATACACCGGTGCAATCCTTTGACTTTTCCCCAGATGGACTCACTCTTACGACACCCGATGATAATATTTTCTTTGAGTATATTAGTCCGCGCACATACTGTGCACCCATTGCGAATACAGATTTTCAGACATGTATTGAAAATCTGAGTGAAACGGGCTACAACCTGACAGTTAATATTGTTGGTAAGAAACGCGTGACATGTTACAAAGCCACTTATATTCTAACCAGCACCATCGATGAATTACTCAGCGAAGAGATTGTTAATGAAGCACTTGAAGACAGTGAAGAAAAGCCTAGTAACCAACTTGCGGTTGAATTTTCGTCAGACGATTGTTCATTCTGCGGTCTCAGCATACCTCTGAGCTCATCCAGCGCAAGCAACAACTCCTACAAAATGAGCATCATCTCCGGGACTCAGGTAGAGGTCACGGGCCACCTGACTTGTGACTGGCAAGGCGATTATAAGTCTGAAAATAAAACGGGCACAATTATGATCTATTTGAACATCTACAAATTTGATAATGCTCAGGATGCACAAATTCTTTTTAATAAATTTCATAATAATGCTGCCTCAATGATGCCGTACTGTAAAAATGATGACAGCTGTACAATTGCCATAGCGGATTTTGGGGAGGATCGTGCTTATTATGTCTGGGAAAATATCTACGTTGGAGGGAGCGGGGAACTTCCCAGTGACCACGGCGCCAATCTGGCACGACTCATTACCTCGGCAGAGAAATATTATGTGCTCGACTTGTTAGTTACCCATCCAGAATTAGAAATAGGTAATACCTGGGTGAGTGATAAAGCGGAATCAGTTGAAGCATGTGTTATGAATATAATTAACAGGTAATATTTTTGGACCCCCCCTTCCTCGATCGGAAGTGAGGATTCGTGAGGAAATTAATTTTTATACTCTGAGATCAGCGGTTGAATAATACAATTTCAGCTTTACGGTCCGCGGCTAGGTACTAAACTCATTTGATCAATCTTCTTCAAAAGGAGACCCGATTTATGAAAACAACTCGCTTCCATACAATGCAAATAGCTCTCGCTGTACTGACCCTGATCGCTGCCAGCCTGGCCTGCCAAATGCCGACCCCTGTCCCCCCGCCGACTGCCACCCAGGACAGCGACCCTTCGCCTACCAATACACCGATTCCCCCGACCTCTGAGGAGGTCGGCGAAGAAGCAAACCTGGTGATCACCAACGTGACGTTGGACAACACCACGCCCTCCGCTGGTGGATGGGTCACTGTGGACGTGACAATCGAGAACCAGGGCGGAGCGGTGGCAACGGGCTATGAGCTGGTGCTGATTCCCCACTACGGTTGGGGACCGCCTAACCCCGCTGGACACGAGGTGCTTCCAGACCTGGATCCCGGAGCGATCCATACGGCGACATTTACACCAGGTGTATTGTATTCCGATGCGGGAACCTTCACCTTGCGGGTGCTGGTGACAGATGATTGGTATGCCAGCGGCAATCCCGATTCAACGGGCACTGCCGGAGACTACCAGGATTTTCTGATCACAGTGACGGAGCCAGTGACCCTTGAAGCAAACCTGGTAATCACTAACGTGACGCTGAATACCACAACGCCCACCGCTGGCGGATGGGTCACTGTAGATGTGACAATCGAAAACCAGGGCGGAGCTGCAGCAGCAGGCTATGACATGGGGCTGATTCCCCACTACGGTTGGGGGCCACCTAACCCCGCTGGATACGAGACCCTTCCAGACCTGGCTCCCGGAGCGATCCATACGGCGACATTTACACCAGGTGTATTGTATTCCGATGCGGGAACCTTCACCCTGAGGGTATTGGTTACGGATGATTGGTATGGTGCCGGCAATCCCGATTCAACGGGCACTGCCGGAGATTACCATGATATTCTGATCACAGTATCAGAGCCAATAGCTCTTGAACCGAATTTGGTGATCATTAACGTAATGCTGGATACCATCGCTCCTCCCATAGATGGATGGGTCGTCGTGGATGTGGATATCGAGAACCGGGGTGGAGCGGTGGCAGCGGGCTACGAGCTGGTCCTTATTCCTCATTACGGTTGGGGTCCACCAAACCCCGCCGGATACGAGGTCCTTCCAGACCTGGCTCCTGGAGCGATTTACACAAAGTTGTTTTCACCGGGTGTGTTGTACTCCACTGCAGGAACCTTCACCCTTCGTTTGCTGGTAACGGATGATTGGTATGCCAGCGGCAACCCCGATTCAACAGGCACTGCCGGAGACTTCATGGATTTCTCGATCACGGTGGGAGGGTAAGTAGAAGGTTAACAGGCAGGGGGAATAAAACTCGCTGCCCCATAACATACACTAGGCTTCGCTCTCTGCAGGAATGCGGGACGCGTTGTCTTCAGCGGGATGCTGATTTCCAACTCAAGGGAGATCGGCGACAACCGCATGCACTTGGTGACAATAATAAACGCCTCTCATTGCGTTTTCTAACAATTTGGGAAGACATTTTTATCAGCTTATTTACCTGGAACGTATTTCATTGGCAAACCGTCATCATCATATAAGATTGTTAGTACCCAACAGAAGGTCAATGATGATTAAGCCAAAACTGCACTTGAGTACGTTGATCCTGGTATTGACCTGGATTATGTTCTCCGCCTGCGCTGAATCACAGGGGGAATCTATCTCTCCGCTTGA
>JAIORG010000264.1 GCA_021108255.1 Anaerolineales bacterium
GGATCAGACCCTTCCGGATTCAGCAGATCTTGCTGCGCCTGATATCGATGAACCTATAGAGGCCGAACAAGCCGAACAGGCCGAGCTTGCTATGGAAGAAGTGGAAGAAGTCGTTGACGCTGAAGCTGAAATGGATGAACCTGTTGCAATAGAAACGGAAGAAATCGTTGAAGCTGACGCTGAAGCTGAAATGGATGAACCTGTTGCAATAGAAACGGAAGAAATCGTTGAAGCTGACGCTGAAGCTGAAATGGATGAACCTGTTGCAATAGAAACGGAAGAAATCGTTGAAGCTGACGCTGAAGCTGAAATGGATGAACCTGTTGCAATAGAAACGGAAGAAATCGTTGAAGCTGACGCTGAAGCTGAAATGGATGAACCTGTTGCAATAGAAACGGAAGAAATCGTTGAAGCTGACGCTGAAGCTGAAATGGATGAACCTGTTGCAATAGAAACGGAAGAAATCGTTGAAGCTGACGCTGAAGCTGAAATGGATGAACCTGTTGCAATAGAAACGGAAGAAATCGTTGAAGCTGACGCTGAAGCTGAAATGGATGAACCTGTTGCAATAGAAACGGAAGAAATCGTTGAAGCTGACGCTGAAGCTGAAATGGATGAACCTGTTGCAATAGAAACGGAAGAAATCGTTGAAGCTGAAGCGGAGATCGATGAACCTGTTGAAGGTGAAGAGAAAAAAATCGCTGCATCCGAACAGGAAGAAGCAGTTCAGGAGGAATCGGAACTTTCAGCGAAATACAGTGTATTAGCTGAACCGGTCAAAGATGACGGGAGAGCCTGGTATGTAGTCCACTGCTACTCCGGTAATGAAGATAAAGTCCGGCATAACATCATGCAGCGGATTGAGTCTATGGGTATGGACGACTTGATCTTTGATGTCGTTGTCCCCACAGAGGATGAAGTTAATATCAAAAATGGGGAACGCCAGACAGTTGAGAAAAAAGTCTTCCCGGGATACATTTTGGTTAATATGGCATTAACAGAAGAATCCTGGTACATGGTTCGCAACACGCCGGGAGTCACGGGATTTGTGGGTATGGGTAACGATCCCACGGCACTGCAGCCAGAAGAAGTGGCTCGAATCCTCAAACGGATGGAATCTGAATCACCCCGGGTTAATGTTACCTTCCGGCAGGGAGAACGAGTGCGGATTGTAGATGGACCGTTTGAAGATTTTTATGGGAAAGTAGCTGAAATTGATATGGACCGGGCGACAGTCCGGGTCATGGTTAATTTCTTTGGTAGAGAAACCCCTGTGGAATTAGATTTCCTGCAGGTGGAAGAAGCCTAGTTGTATTATTCATTTGTGGGAGGATGGATTAACTGTCCGCTAGCACCACGAAGGAGAAAATTGTGTCGAAAAAAGTAAAAGCAAACGTACGATTACAGATTGAAGCGGGGAAGGCAAATCCTGCTCCTCCGATTGGTCCTGCGCTGGCAGCGCATGGGATCAACTTGATGGCTTTTTGTAAAGAATATAATGCCAGAACATCAGACCGGATGGGAGATATCATCCCGGCAGATATCACAATATTTTCTGATGGTTCTTATAAGTTTGTGCTGCGCACATCTCCAGCTGCAGTTTTGTTAAAGAAAGCTGCCGGGGTAGAAAAGGGTGCAGCTGAACCTAACAAAGAAGTAGTTGGTGAAATTACCAGGGATCAGCTCCGGGAAATTGCACAAACAAAAATGAAAGATCTCAATGCTGTTGACATCGAAGGCGCAATGCGCCAGATTGAAGGCACAGCGAAAAATATGGGGATTGAAATAGTAGACTAAATTCTCGTGGGAGGATAAACAATCCGCTTGCACCACAAGGAGTTAATAATGGCAAAACACGGTAAGAAGTATAGAGAAGCATTTGACAAAGTAGATAGATCCAAGAAATACACACCCCTGGAAGCAGTGACTTTGGCCAAGGAACTAGCTTACGCCAAGTTCGATGAGACACTGGAAATTCATGTTCGTTTGGGTGTTGACCCCCGCCACGCGGATCAAATTGTCCGTGATCTTGTAAATCTTCCCCATGGTTTGGGAAAAACTGTTCGAGTCCTGGTATTTGCTCAGGGCGAGGATGCGACCAAAGCCAGGGAAGCCGGAGCAGACTACATTGCTGATGGCGATGATTTGATCAATAAAATCGAAGGAGGGTGGTTTGATTTTGATATTGCATTGGCTACCCCCAATATGATGGGTAAAGTTGGAAAACTGGGTCCGGTTCTAGGTCCCCGGGGGATGATGCCCAATCCCAAAGCTGGTACCATGATTCCCGGTGAAGATCTTCCGCGAGTAATCGATGAAGCCAAATCGGGCAGGATTGAGTACCGGGTCGATAAAACTGCTAATATTCACGTGCCAATTGGGAAAGTATCCTTCTCAGCTGAGCAGTTACATGATAATATGAGTGCGCTAATGGAATCGCTGGTATCAAATAGACCAGCGTCGACCAAAGGCCAGTATGTCAAGAAAGTAGTAATATCGGCGAGTATGGGGCCTGGCATCATTGTGGACCCGATACTGGCAGCAGAATTGGAAACTGAGTAGACAATATCGTTTCCACAGAAACAGGAAATAACAGAAGCTAATTTGCCAGAGACCGCTGGTGTTTTCTCTGAAAACTTAATTTCCAGCTCAGGTAGAGAATACTTTAAAGTTGATTTAACTTGAAGTCTTTACCTCAACTGGTGAGGTAAAGACTTTTTGTTATGCATATTAGACTGAACCCGATTTGAAGGAGGTGAAATACTTTGGCTATTTCAAAACAGCAGAAAGAAGAACTCGTTGAGCAGTACAAAAAATGGTTAAAAGAAAGTGATGGGTTGATTTTAACTCACTACCATGGATTGTCTGTCAAGGCGATCGGTGATCTCCGCAGAGATATCAGAGAATCCGGCGGTGAGTTCCATATCATCAAGAATACTCTAGCTAAGCTAGCATTCGAAGAAAGTGGACGGGAATGGAAAGAAAACGTATTTATTGGTCCTACCGCACTTGGTATCTCATATCAGAATCCAACTGGTCTCGCAAAGGCTATCAAGGACTTTTCCAAAAAGTTCGGAACCATTGAGATTAAGAGTGGATATTTGGCTGAACGCCTGATGACAGTAGAAGAAATTGTTGCGCTGGCAGAACTTCCTTCCATGGAAACAATGCGGGCAAAACTATTGAGTACAATTTTAGCGCCTGCGTCCCAACTTGTCCGGACCCTCGCAGAACCTGGTCGGCAAGTGGCTGCAGTGATCAAATCTTACTCAGAAAAAGAACAAGCAGTCTAGAAAGAATAAGTTAAACAATTACGGTCAAGATACCGATATAAGGAGAATAAAATGGCTGACATTGGAAAAATTAAAGATCAATTAAGTGAACTAACCGTTCTGGAAGCAGCTGAATTGGTAACTATGCTGGAAGAAGAATGGGGCGTATCCGCTGCTGCTCCGGTAGCAGTGGCAGCAGCTGCTGCTGGCGGCGACGGTGGGGATGCCGGTGAAGCAAAAACCGAATTTAATGTAGTGATCAAGGACACCGGTCCCAAGAAAATCGAAGTAATTAAGGCAATCCGGGCCATCACAAGCCTCGGTTTGAAAGATGCCAAAGAAATGGCAGAAACCGCAGGTGGCATAATTCTTGAAGCTGTTGGAAAAGAAGCAGCTGAAGAAGCCAAAAAACAATTGGAAGAAGCTGGCGCGACTGTCGAGCTTACTTAATTTATCAAACGGGTTCAGAAAGGCTGCAATTCGGTGTATTTCACTGGAAGGCAGCCTTTTCCTTTTAATATAATAGGCTAATAGATTATTATTTTGCCATTCCGCCTCTCCTGCGATCAAAGGAAGTGCTAACGCAGAGCGGAAGAGTATCGAAGGGTTCAGAAAAAATTTCTTGAGTTGATATAAAAAAATATTAATCATAGGTTATAAGCCGGCGGATAAATCCGCGGCCTATGGAACTCAAGTCCCACTTAAGTGGGACTTCTTTTATATATCTGAAAAACTCCTGATAGCTAGCACAAAACCCCATCTACGGAGCACAGTTATTAACCCTGAGATTTATCTCAGGGGAAGATTGGGGGATTTTCTACATCTTGTCGAAGGGCTCAGAATGACATACTCTTATTTTGTCATTCCGAGGAACGAGGAATCCATCAAGAGTTTAAAAAACAAACAACCAGGATTTATTGATCGTGATCACATTTGATATCTGATCTCAGTATGGATCCTTCGCAAGCTCAGGATGACAAGTTGGGAGATTTTCTACTTCTTGCCGAAGGGGGCTAATCGAGAGGCTAAGAAAATAGTACTTGGGTTGATATAAATAAATATTAATCATAGCTTATAAGCCGGCGGATAAATCCGCGGCCTATGTAACTCAAGTCCCACTCAAGTGGGACTTCTTTTATATATTTGAAAATCTCTTGATAGCTAGCACAAAACCCCTTCTTCGGGGCGCAGTTATTAGACCTGAGATTTATCTCAGGGGAAGATTGGGGGATTTTCTACATCTTGTTGAAGAGTTCAGGACGACAAGCTGGAAGGTTCTCACTCATTTCTGGCGGCAAGGCATAAGGAATTTCCCCCACTATTAAGCCATTCTTCCAATCTTGGACTGTGATCTTTACCCTCATTGGCATCTTTGTAAATTCTTACCCCCCAATACAGATAACGATGCGTTTCGTCCGGCCAGTATTCCTCTGGATTCTGGGCTCCATTAATTCCCCCGTTATATCCTGCCAGGGCTAGGCGAGTACTGCCTCCGGATTCCAATGACTGCCTGAGGTAATTGAGTCCCCTATGAGCGTTAATGCCAGGATGGTAGGGATCTTCTCCTTCCTTGAAATGGTAAGGCATTACCTGGAAGAGTCCCATCGCGCCAGCTGAGGATTTTGCCCTGGAATATCCGCAGGATTCAATTTGCATCACGGTCGCAATCAGGTTTGGATCCAACTGATACTTTTCGCTCCAATTTAGAATATCCTCTTCCCAGGCCAGAACTTCCGGGCTAAACAATGGCGCTAGTTGTTTAGAAGAGATTCCGGATGTATCTTCGGGTAGGGGAGCTGTCTCGGCCAGGTCAACCTGAATCTGGCTGAGGAGCAGCGCCAAAACAATTCCGACCAGGATTACAGAAACAGGCGGAAGTAGAAAACGCAGCAGGCAGCCTGATGTTCGGTTTTGGGCTGCCTGCGCGTCAGAGGAGGAAGGAGAAGAAAACATAGTCTCTCAATATTGTTGTTAGTCTTTTCCCTGGGCTGAAAGCGGCTGGTAGGAAGGCTCCCGGCGCGGTGATCTGGCGGC
>JAIORG010000023.1 GCA_021108255.1 Anaerolineales bacterium
GCTTGCTTCTGTGTGGAAATTGTTCTCTCAAGCATCATGCATCTTCTTTATCGTTCGTATCCGTTTCGCGACTCCCTAGCGCATCTATTGCTGCGCCTATCAATAGGCCCAATGCAGAGCCGATAACGCAACCCCACGCCAGGTTCTCGAACAGCAGCAGGCCAAAGATCATACCGATGGCGGCTCCGATTGCCAAACCTAATCACGCGTAATATACAGTCTTGCGGTTGTCATTTCTCTTTTTTGAATTCGTATCCATTTTTTTATCTCCTTACTTATTGTTTCTGGTTTGCTTCTATGTTTGATTTTTCATATTTCGGTTGATTATCAATAATTGACAAAGGCTGAGAACATCACTAAGTCCTAAAACTCCAGCCGGGGAAGCTTCCAAAGGGCCGCGATAATAAATACGATCGACCATATCGCGGTCATCAGAATCGGCAGGTAAGCTGTAACTAATGGAATCTGTACCTGCATGACCAATTGACGGAGGATATCTGGCAGTAACCAGGGGGTGACCAATCCAAGTTGGCGAACAATTACAGGTAAAAACATTCCCCCAAAAAGCGATCCCATCACAACACCGAGCACCTGGCTCCTCGTCTTGGCGAATACACCCATCATCATAGTGAGTGTCAGGTAGAAAAATGTATGCAGCACAAGTCCACCCACTCCGAGCAGAAAGGGGAAAAACGGCAAGGCCTTCCCATTCGCGAGCGATATCAACCCGTAGGCAACAGCGCTCTGGAATCCAATCATGATGACGATTATCCCCAAGGAATGGGCAACTATTTTTGATAGTAAGTAGGCTGGGCGGGAGACAGGTTTCGAAAGGATCCAGGCAGTGATGCCGGTCTCCCTCTCTCCAATCACTTTTCCCTGGGTCATAATGATCGTGCCGATAGCCAGAGAAAGAGCTCCAAGTTGAAAAAAGGCCTGTATGCCCATAGCTATGTGACTCATTACACCTGCATTGTCATCCCAAGTCACTTCCACAACTGCAGGCAGAACCCACAACAGAAGAGCCACCATTCCATTCAGGATCAACAGCCATAAGCCGGCTTGTTTGAGCCAGCGCCGGGACCCCCACCACTCAAAGTTTTCATTGCGCAAGAGATTGGCAAATCCCATCCGCCAACCCTGTTCCTTAACTGTTACGAATGTGCTATTTATTGTCATGATTGATCTCCTTAATTTCTTTTCTGGCTTGCTTCTGTGTGGAAATTGTTCTCTCAAGCATCATGCATCTTCTTTATCGTTAAAGTCTGTTTCGCGACTCCCTAGGGTATCTATCTCCGCGCCTACCACCAGTCCCAATGCAGCGCCGACAGCAATAGCGGAACCCTGCGCCAGATTCTCAACCAGCAGCGGACCCAAGACCATACCAACCCCGCCCCCGATCACCAAACCTGACCCCGCGTAATACGCAGTCCTGAGGAGTTTTCTTCCCTTACTTAAATTCTTGTCCATTTTTTTATCCTTTATTGTTTCTGGTTTGCTTCTGTATTTCATTTTTCATACTTCAAACAGTTTTCAATGATTGGGTCATCCCTGAGCAACCAAGTTTCTCCAGAGCCTCCAGGAGGGTCCGGAGAAATATCACTAAATCCTAAAATTCCAGCCGGGGAAGCTTCCAAAGGGCCACGATAATAAATACCATCGACCATATCGCGGTCATCAGAATCGGCAGGTAAGCTGTGACAAATGGAATCTGCATCTGCAAAGCTAAAACAGGGAGGATGTTTGGCAGTAACCAAGGGGTGACCAATCCTAGTTGGTTAATGAGGTTAGGCAGCAGCATTCCCCCAAAGAACAATCCCATCGCAATGCCGAGCACCTGGCTCCGCGTCTTGACAAGCACACCAAGCATCAAGGTGAGTGCCAGGTAGAAAAATGTGTGCAGGATCATTCCTCCCACTCCGATCAAAAAAGGCAAAAGCGGAAAGGCTTCCCCATTTGCAAGCGATATCAACCCGTAGGCAACAACGCTCTGGATCCCAACCATGATGGCGATTATCTCCAAGGAATGGGCAACTATTTTCGCCAGAAAGTAAGCCGGGCGGGAGACAGGTTTCGAAAGGATCCAGGCAGTGATGCCGGTCTCCCTTTCTCCAATCACTTTTCCCTGCGTCATAGTGATTGTGCCAATCGCCAGAGCGGTAGTTCCTATCTGAAATAGAGCCCGGATGCCCTCAGAAACAGGATCCATCATTGAAGAGACATTTTCATCCGGCAGAATAATCGCAGGCAGAACAAACAGGTTAATGACCACGAACCCGTTCACGGCCAGCAGCCATAAACCAGCCTGTTTGATCCAGCGGTGGGACCTCCACAACTCAAGGTTTTCATTGCGCAAGAGATTGGCAAATCCCATCCGCCAACCCTGTTCCTTTACTATTACGAATGTGCTATTTGTTGCCATGGTTGCTCTCCTTAATAATCTCCAGGAATATTTCTTCCAATTCAAATTTCTTGCGCCCGAATTCAGTCACCGTGACTTCACTACCACTTTGCACTGAACGCAGCAATTGCGCTTCAGCCGCGTCTTCATCATCTACGATAACCTGCCATTGCGTCCTGCCATTGACCCCGCTGCGGTTGATATCAGTTACCCAGGACATGTCTGAGAGAAGGGTTTGTATCCCGTCACCATCACCTATGGTTGTGAACAAATAAACTACATTGCCGCTCCCAACCAGAAGTTCCTCGATCGGGGCCAGCGCGACCAGCTCCCCATGATTGAGGATGGCGACCGTGTCGCTCACCTTCTGCACATCATCCAGGATATGCGTTGAGAAGAAAATGGTGCTGTGTTTTCTCAGGCGCTCCATGATCATGAGTACATCATGCCTGCCCTGTGGATCGAGGGCAGCAGCGGGTTCATCCAGGATCAGCAGATCGGGATAGTTGACCTGCGCCTGGGCGATGCCTAATCGCTGGCGCTCACCTCCGGAGAATCCCTGAACCGGACGATCGGCTTTGCCGACCAGGTCCACCAGCTCAAGAGTCTCATCAATGCGTTTCTCGATTTCCGCTTTTGGGCCAGCGTAGAAAAAACCAGCCACAAATCGCAGCGTCTCACGAGCTGTCATATGACCGTAGAAACGCTGGTCTTGCGCCATATACCCAACCCGGGTGCGGATCTCGGGACTTTTTTGAACAGTGTCAAACCCAAAAACCGTCGCACTTCCGCCGCTGGGATGGATCAAGTCCAACAGCAATTTGATAGTGGTTGATTTCCCGGATCCGTTTGGTCCCAGGAAGCCAAAGATAGAGTTCTTCGGTACCTGCAGGCTGAGCGGTTTGAGCGCTTCAACACCTTTGTAGGACTTGCTTAAGCCCTGTGTTTCAATGACAATTCCATTCTTCTTATCCATCATTTACCTCCGTAATTTTTTATCTGGTTTGCTTCTTTGTGAAAATTGTTATTTCAAGTATCATGTATCTTCTTTTTCGTTCTTATCCGTTTCGCGGCGCCTTTGCGTGTCTATTGCAAAATCACCTTTTCTACAAGGTCATAATCATGTAAGCTTCTCTCGCGTTGGCGGCGAGCAAAACGGCAATCGCCAATCCAAATCCAATCCACCCCTCGAGGGTCAGGGAAAACTTTGGCTTGGGAATAACAGTCTCATAAGTTGGCGGGATGAACCGCGTGACTTCATACAGGTTGATTGAGTAAGTAGCCACAGCTAAAAGCGTAAAGGCGGCCATTTCGTATAAACCCGAGCGTCCGAACACGTCCAGGGATGGAGCCATGCGCTCCGGCAGCGGAATTGAGAAAGAGTTGGTGCCCAGGCAAATGGCGTACATTGAGAGCCAAGCCAGGGGGACAATGTATCCCAGGGGAAAGCCTTTGTATCGATATATCCGGTTAGCCAGCACAACAAGCGATCCTGCCATTAGATTCATAGCCGCGATGCGCAGCCACTCGGCGATAAAGCTGCTTGCTGCCTCGTCTCCGGCCAATATCGCACTCCCGGTGCGTCCGCGGAGTATGCCTTCCGGCAGGAAGAAATAACTCAGCGTCCACATCAGCGTAAACAGGACCGCGCCAATCCCAAACAGCGCCAAAAATCGAACAAATAACTTTTCGTGAATAAGTAAACCTTTCATTAATCATCTCCTTTCTGTTACTGAAAATTTTCCTTCTCGATCATTGATTTCCAGTGTAGCGAAGATAACTCCCCAGCGCATCAGCCCCCCGGGGAGTTTCAAACCTGGTCAAATTACCAGTATTTTTTCCGGCAAGATGACTAAATTAAGAGCCTGGAAACTTTAGTGCAGAAAGGCAAAATAGACATGGTCACCCCCAAATATCAAATATGCTATACTGGAATAATGCACAAAAAACGGCGCGAGTTAGAACCTGCCCGCGATCATATCTAAAGAGATAATGATCCATTTGAAACATAACGGCCCAAGTACTTATGAGACATCATTAACTTTAGCCAACCTGGTAAGCCCTGAAAGGAATCTCTAATGGTTAAAATACCCCAGGAAATCGAAGAAATAGAAAATCAGATCGAAGAAGCATTATGGTCACTGGAAATGCACGATGAAAAAGAAAAAGCCCTGGAAATCTATCTGGAAGCCGAAACAAAGCTTGATAAATTGGCTCTAACAATGGAAAAATCTGCATTTCATGAGCAGCAGCGCGTATTATCCTATTGCCTGATGCGCCAAGGCAACCTCCTGCGACAAATGGGCAAATCAGAGGAAGCATTAGCAATTAGTGAACGAGAAATAGCAGCGGCTCGGGGTTCTGAAAATGAAATAGCGTTGGCCCGAAGCCTAATGTCAAATGGTACGAACTACATTGTTACTGGAGGAGTAGGAAAAGGTAATGAATTATTAGAAAAAGCTCGTGAATTGTTCGAGGGAGGAGATAGCTACAACCATCAACAAGGATTAGGTTGGTATTGGATAATTCAAGCTGACCTGGTAAATGCAGGGATAATCGAGAAAGAACCAGCTGAAGTTATTGAAGTATCTACTCGCGCCTTAGAGATCCTGAAGCCAATAGAGAATTGGCCAGGCGTAGCAAGAGCATATGCTGCCCGGGCAAACGCCCAAGAGAAGATGGGCAATGGAGAAGCGGCAGCAGGAGACCGTCAAGAACAGGAGTATTACCAGAGTAAAGTTGAGGTGGAAGAAAAAGGCGCTGGCTAACCCTGCTCCTCCTTTAGGCTGATGGAGGGGAGTGACAAGGAGACTTTGAGATTTTGTGACAGGGTGACTAAGCGAACAGGGCAAGACTGAATATTGAATACTGGAGC
>JAIORG010000244.1 GCA_021108255.1 Anaerolineales bacterium
TCTGATCATTAACTGTCAGGCTCATAATCAGGTGACGCATATTCAAGAAGAGGGTAGCTGTGATGATCTGGGCTGCTCCAGCGCCTGCCAGCAGCATACTTACCCCCACAAATTGACTGGCTCCCGCAAATACAATTACGGACATCAAGGTGGCTTCAATCCAGGATAGCTGAGCCTGGACAGCCAGGGCACCAAAAGCTATCGCTATAGGAAAGTATCCCAGAGCAATGGGCAAGCCGGATTTTATGCCCTGGATGAATTTGGTATCAGCTCTCATTAATAGTAATTCCAGAGAAAAAGAGATAATAATCAGGGATTATTGGATCAAATACCTTTCGATGGTTTTTTCTTCTGCATTTATGACAGGAATCACCATCTTTCCTTCTTGATCACGTTCTACAGTCTGACCGGAAGCGTAAATCAAGTCAATGCCAAACAATTCTTCTTTATTTTCTTCTGGATCATTAAAACGATTCTCGATATGTTTGTGGCCAAATAAGAGACCATTCACCCGGGGAGGTTGATTTAATCGTTGGGAGATTACTCCCTTTAAATCTGCTTGGTCTCTTAACCCATGATAATACAGGAAATCAAATGGATGATGGTGAAGAACAACAAAAACGTTTTCTACTGCCGGATTCTCTGCCATGTCCTCCAGCATTTGATCCAATTTTTGAAGTTGTTCCTCTCCCAGGTTTCCCTGCGCCCCCCACAACTCAATACTCTCTATTTCCTTCGCCATGGAATCGAGCAAGATAAATGCTTGTCCATTGATTACTTTTAGATGTGGATATTCCTTCACTCCCGAAATCAATGAGAAGAAATTTGCCTGGCTCAGGCGGCTTTCCTGGAAACCTCCTAGACCATAGTCATGATTACCCGGGCAGGCCAGTACGGTAAATCCATTCTCGCGCATACGGGTCAATTGTTCTTTAGCCTGATCGAACTGCCAAGCTTTGCCATCATCTACCACATCACCACTGATGATTACCAGCTCGGATTGGTGTTTATCCTTATTATTTAGAATCCAATCCACGATAATCGCCGATTTTTCTCTGTTATTAGACTTCCCAATATGCAGATCTGAAAGATGAATAAATTTCAATGCTCAACTCCAAGTTATTCCAATCATTATCACTTCTATGATAAATTTACACTCAATAACATGCACTCAATTTTCTATCGTCCATTTCCCCTAAAAGCATACCATAGGTCAATTGCTACTCAATGTTGATTCTAAATTGTTCGAAATTTGTTCCGGATTTCCAAAGCCTGGTCTCGCTCTACGCCTGCCTCTTTGGAATATTTTTGCCACCCTGATACTGCATCAACAATTTCCTCAATAATCAGTCTTTCATTGCGGATTCCCATCTCCTTCCCAACATGAATCAAGTCCCCCCTGGAAAAGTCAGTTCCTTGAGTTATTTTGGCAACCTCTAGCTGATTGATCAGGATAACACTTTATCGCACTGCCCACTGCAAGAATGACGGCAAGAGTGAATACTTATTAATTTCTGAATTTGAATATTCTTTTCCGCCAAGGATAGATTCTGCTGCATTTAGTCCGCTCTGGACAGCTGGTCCAATCCCCTCCCCCATATCGAGGGTTGCCAGACCAATTGAGTCGCCAATCAGAAATATGTTACCTTTCTTATACTGGTCCTGATTCCCCCGCAAATAGTAAATATATCCTTCCGGTTGGAAATCCCTCTCAGACACCAATCCTTTCTTCTGTAATTTTTTCACCAGATATTCCCAGTGATCTTGAATACTGCTGCCCCGATCTTTCAAGGCAGCGGCATTGCCACCTACGCCGATATTTAAATATCCACCCTCTTTAGGTACATACCAGGCATATCCGGGCAAACCATTATCAAAGAACCACAAACGGCAGTCGCCATCTTGCCAATCAGCGTAAAATTCCTCTTCCAGGGCAACAATTTGAGCGCCAGTTCGGGGATGGGTCTTACTGAAAAAAGTATGGTAAACCGGGCAGTGCGTTCCTCCGGCACCAACCAGAAATTCAGCTGAATATTTTCCATCAATCAAATAACCCTGATCTATTAATGTAATCTCTTTTACTTCATGTGGCATTACAGGCGCTCCAGAACGCTCCAGCAACCAGTGATCAAATTCCACCCTGCGGATAGCATACTGTTTGCCAGGGCGGATGATTGGAAATCCTTTCAGGAAAATCTTTAAAAAGGGAAAAGATGTCAGGCTGTGGGGGTAATCATGGGGTTTAACTTGTAAATCCTGGAGAACCTCCGGAGTGACCCAACCTGCACAAATTTTTGGGCGAGGAAACGTTTTTTTATCCAGGATCAGGCAGTCAACTCCAGCCTGGACCAGTTTCCAGGCGCAGGCAGCTCCCGCAGGTCCTCCTCCGATGATGATAACCCGATGGTGTCTCATAGTTTACGGCAGTCCGGCTGCGGATCTCCGATCCGGGTAAAAACTACCTGCCAGAGTTGGGTTTTTCTGGAACGGAATCCTCCGGCGCTGCTGAGCAGGTAGTACCTCCACATGCGGTAAAATCGTTCGCCATAGCGGTCTTTTAATTTCGGCCAGGCCAATTCAAAATTAGCGTGCCATGCCATCAATGTGGGATCGTAATCCGGTCCAAAATTATGCCAGTCTTCCATTACAAAGAGATCCTCCATAGCAGCCGTCAACCGGGCAATTGAGGGCAGCATACTATTAGGAAAGATATATTTCTCCGTCCAGGGATTATTTCCCTTACCTCTAAAATAAGTCCCGATAGTATGGAAAAATCCGATTCCCCCTGGTCTAAGGGTCCGGTTTACTACCTCCATATAGTCCTGGTAATTTTTATGTCCAACATGCTCCATAATTCCAATAGATATCACCCGGTCATACTCACCACTCACTTCGCGGTAATCCTGCAGTCGGAGTTCAATTGGTAACCCACGGCACATTTCCATTCCCAGTTCAACTTGTTCGGCGGATACAGTTACTCCCAATACTTCCGCCCCATATTTCTCTGCTGCGTATTTAGCGAAACTTCCCCACCCACAGCCAAGTTCGAGTACGGTCATACCGGGTTTGAGGCCAATTTTTCGGCAAATCAGGTCCAGCTTGGCCTCCTGGGCTTCGTCCAGATTTGAAGCGTCCCGCCAGTAAGCACAGGTATAGTTTAATCGTTTATCAAGCATAGCCCGATAGAGGTCATTTCCCAGATCGTAATGATGTTCTCCGACTTTGAATGCACGGGAAGAGGTCTGCAAATTAAATAGACGATATCTCAGCAGATGAAAGAGGATTTTCCAATTTCCTTGGATTTTCCTCTCCAGTCTGGCTCGTAATGCCCGGTCGACAAATTGGTCAATGGCCTGGCAATCCCACCAGCCATCCATGTAGGATTCCCCCAGTCCGAGTTCAATTTCACTCAAAACACGCCGGTAAAACCGGTCATCATGAATTTGGATATCCCAGGGATTTGAACCGTTAACTTCAATATCAGCTGAAGCCAGCAGACCACGAATAATGGTTTCGGATTGCGATGGCATAATTTTCTCTCCTGGTATATCTGTCTTTTATCATAATAACCGAAACCCGCACGCCTGGTTACTCAAGAAGCATTCTGGGAGATCACTTATGAGTAATGAAAGCGAACTGATTAACCCGGAGGATCAATATTAAATATATTCATCCGCCAGGAAAGGGTGATAAAAAAGATTTCCGTGAACCTCTTTCCTGAACATCAAGTAAAGAGTAAATTTACTAGCCGGTCAATCTTTCCATAACTCCTGGCCCGACAATCGCCCAGTCCACGCAAGGACGCTGGAAACCTTCCGGGTGAATTAATGGACAGCCGAAAGCAGCATCATCAATGTATATCTGTCCATAAGCTTTTGGGCTGCTGGTCCAGTTAACCTGGGTAGGGTTTTTGTTTACACCATAGAGAGAAACGCCATGTTCTTCCAGGTAGTCAACGGCCCTGGTTAGACCATCACCATTCTTCCCGCTGTCGGATCGCATGGTAAAAAGAATCAACTTGGCTCCCGCCTCTTGAAACCTTAACATCCATTCCACCGCTCCAGGGACAGGCGGTCCAATTTCCGGCCATCGGTGATCCACGATTGTGCCGTCAAAATCAATGCAGATATACATAAATAGATCCTTGCTAATCTGGAATAAATGAACTGGAAATAGTATACCAATACTCAGGGAAAACTTTATTATTGATAATGTTTTTGCCCTAGCGGGAAAATCCACCCATACCCCATTGCATCAGCAAAGTTTCGCGATTTGAGGTTCTTTTATTTAGGAAGACTGAAAAATCTGTCCTATTCTCGAGTTTGTAAAAGAGTTAACATCTCATTGATATCGGTTGTTGGCGCACTGCATGTGTAATCTTTATATACATAAGCCGTGGCTTTACCGTCAATTGGGATCTGAGCTTTTGTAAATTCTGCAAGTTCGGTGATCGATAGCTACTGTTAGATAATTATCAAGCATAAATCCTGTAAAACTTGATCAAGCACTGTTAATTTGGGTGATGGCGGGAATGGGTAATGGAAGGCTAAGAATTTGGAGATTCCAACCCATGGGCTTTAAGTAAAACTTCGTCTTCAAGTAGTTCTGCCGTCAAACCATCGGCCACAATTTTTCCTTCATCCATGATGACCATACGGGGGAAAAGATCCCGAACCATTCGTAAATCATGAGATGAAACCAGCATGCTAATCTCCTTATAATATATGATGCAGTTAATATCGAAATCTTACGGCATACGTTACCCGGAATTTGATTTACGCCTGACAATCAGCGCAAATTCCAAAGATAGAGATATGGTCTAGATTGGGACGAAATTGATAATTCGAGATTAAATCCTCTCGAAGCGAATCCAGCATCTTGATATCTGCATCAATTACCCGGGAACATCTCCGGCAAACCAGGTGAATGTGCGGACCATGCTGGAAGGTTGAAAAAACGATTTTGCCCTCGCTTAAGTCATTACGGCGGGCAAATCCCTCCTGCCAAAGCAGATCTAGAGTACGATAGACCGTGGCTATATTAATTGCCTTAGTGTGCTCCTGTAATTTTTCTGCTATTTCTTCGGCAGTTATATGATGGGGACTGTGGGCAACTGCATTAATGATCATCT
>JAIORG010000127.1 GCA_021108255.1 Anaerolineales bacterium
GCCAATGGTTCAGTGAAGACTGCCTGTTCATCTGATATTGAATCCGGCACGATGTGAAGGTTTTCTGCAGGTAAGGTGAAATTATCCGCAAAGACACCATTACGCCCTGAAATTCCCAGTACTGTTCGATGAACGCAGTGTGACCCTCGGTCCTGTTGACAATGGATACAATTTCCACAGGTAATATTGATTTCGCCCACAACTCGTTTTCCCTCCAAATCAGGAAAGCCGGGTGCTTCAATTACATCCCCTACAAATTCATGACCGGGAATCCCAGTAAAAGGATAATAACCGTTGACCAGCTCCAGGTCCGTACTGCAAATTCCAGATAATCTGGGCCGGATCAACACATCACCGCTTCCTAACTCAGGGAGAGGTAGATCATCCCGAAATTGAAGTTGTTGATTTTCTAGCCATAAAGCTCTCATATTAAACTCTCAGAATTAAATGTCCTTTACGATGGCCGACGAATACCACTGATAGGCAGTGTAAATCCCCCATCAGCGATGATCGTTTGCCCACGGATCATTTTAGCTGCCGGGGAACAGAGAAAAGCAACAATTTGAGCTACATCCCCCGGTGTGACAATTCTTCCTGCTGGTGTTAGCTCTGCAATCTCTTCCAGGAGATCCTCATCTTGCATGGTGTTGAAGTGCTGTAAAGCATCGGTTGCTACAATTCCTGGTGATACTGCATTGACTACAATATTTCTAGGTGCTAATTCAACAGCCAGATAACGGGTTAAAGATTCAATAGCTGCTTTGCTGGCACCCACTACTGCATACTCTGGCAGCACCCGGATTGATCCAGGGCTGGAAATGCTGACGATCCAACCCCCACCCTTTTTCTCCATTAAAGGGACTGCCTTTTGAGCTAAAAAGAGATAAGCCTTGGCATTGATATCCATGGTCCAATCCCATCCCTTCGGGCGTTGTTCCATAATGGGTCGGTTATAACCTGACCCTGCATTACTGATCAAAAAATCTAATCCCCCAAAAACCCGGTCCGTTTCAGACACCAGGTGCTCCAAATCATCCATATCACCCACATTGGCTTTAATGATTTCTGCCTTGACACCCATTTTATTTATCTCATCAGCGGTTTCTTCGGCTGGTTCCCGGTTCCGAAAATAATTTACAGCAATATTTGCACCTAAAGACCCAAAATGCAGAGCGATCTCCCTCCCTATCCCTCTCCCTGATCCGGTGATTAAGGCAGTTTTTCCTAGAAAATTGTCATGACCCATGATTTGCTCCTATCTGAGTTATCCATCTATTCTAACAAGATGAGCTAAGAATCGCCAGTTTTGCTCCTTTCTCCCTGGTTGATATTCCAATTTTTCTACTCTTTTTCCCACTAATAGTTTAACCAAAACTGCAGGGAAATAGTTACCCCGGATCATCCATAAATTTTGTCTATAACAGCCTATCGATGACGCTTATAAGCCTTGTGATAAATTGCACTTATCGTGAATAAAGCTCAGGCCTATACTTTCATTTATTATGCAATTAAATAATCAGTTGATTGTTTGAGTGTTATTATGAATCCTATTGAAACTACCGAAGCCCAAGAACAAGCTGAATTTTGCGGCATCTTAGGGAACCCACATCGAATCCAGATTATCTGGACCCTTGGAAACCGCGAGTTGACCGTTAGTGAAATTGCGGAGGAAATAAAAGCCTCCATGCAGAACACTTCTCAGCATTTACGGTTAATGAAGAATAAAGGTGTTTTAGGATCAAGGCGGGATGGAAGGGAAATTTATTACCGGGTTACCGATACTAAATTCAGCCGATCCTGTCCTGTGATCTCGAAGAACAGATAAACCAAATACACATATTATATTTTTAAGGAGAAACTTATGTCCCCAGAAGAACTAGAAAATGTTGTAGCCGCTGAAACCGTTGATGCTCGGGCGATGGCCTGCCCCGGTCCACTGCTGGAAGCGAAAAAAAGCATCGGCAAAGTTAAAGTAGAAGAAGTACTTGAGCTTTGGGTCGGCGATCCGAACACAAAAGATGATATGCCCCGCTGGTGCGCAAAAGTGGGACACGAATACATGGGTGATCTGCAAGCCGATGGATACGAACGCTTATTTATCCGTCGAAAGAAATAAATTTCTGAAATCCAAGTATCCCGCAAACTAAATCAGCTTGCGGGATACTTCTGTGCCTGAATAGAGGACTACTATTATGGAAAATTGCGCAGAGAATAAAAAACCAAAAATATTAATTTTGGCGACAATATCCGGGGGGTATGCTGGCGCTGATGCTGTTGGACAACTACATGCAGAATACCCCAACAATACCTACATTCTGCCGGTAATCTGTCCCAGTATGTTCTCGAAGGATTTTTATCTTCGATCATTTAAGCGCGGAATTGACGGCATTCTCGTCATGTACAGCGGAACGGATAGCCCTTATAAAGGCGGCCCTGAGCGGGCTGCTTTGATGATTAATGAAACCTACCCATTGCTGAAAGAACACGGGATAGATACCAGGCGGTTGAAGTTGGCTGCGATTTGTACCGTTTGCACAAAACCATTCATAAAAGAAGTTACTCAAATGGATAAACTGCTGGAAGATATTGGTTTTGTTCAGGATGAGATGGAAGCCTTTCCAGGACTGGAAGCGGCTGCAGTATAAACAGCTCTTATCAGAATCTACAAAGATGGAGTCTCTTGCAGACAAAACCATAGAGGAGAAACACCTTTGAGAAAAATTAAAGTTGATGCCCTCGTTGTTGGCGGCGGAATATCAGGGATGCAGACAGCGCTTGATTTGGCAGATCAGGGTTACCAGGTCGCATTGGTAGAAAAGGAAGCCAGTATTGGCGGCAAGATGATTGCCCTCAGTAAAGTTTTCCCCACCCTAGACTGCTGCAGCTGCATAACAACACCTAAAATGTCAGCCGTTGCCCACCACGCAAACATTCAATTGCTCACCTACCATGAAGTTCAGGGAGTTAGGGAAACAGAGGGGGGATTTACAGCTGAAATCCTTAAAAAGCCCCGATATGTGATTGAAGAAAGCTGCACCGGCTGCAGACAGTGTGAATATGTCTGCCCTATAAATCTGCCCAGTGCCTTTGATCTGGACTATGGAGCTACAAGAGCAATTTGTGTTCCCTTTTCTACCGCAGTCCCTCAATATGCTGTCATGGATATTGAAAATTGTATTCTCTGCGGTAAATGTCAGAAAGCCTGTCCAGCAGATTGTATAGATTTCACCCAGAAACCAGAAAACCTTGAAATCGAAGCTGATGCAATCATCCTGGCTACAGGATTTGAAACCACTTCTCGTTTTGCTAAAAAAGAATATGGCGCAGAAAAGAATCACAACGTAATTAATGCCATGTTCATGGAACGCCTGTTGGCGCCAACCGGACCTTACGGCCGCGTGATCAGGCCTGGAGATGGAAAGGAACCGGATTCCATCGCTTACATTCAATGTGCCGGATCCAGAGACGCATCCCTGGGAGTTGAATACTGCTCGCGGGTTTGCTGCATGTATGCCATCAAACAGGCAATGCTGCTGGCTGGATCACTTCCCCTGGCGGATATCACAATTTATTACATGGATATCCGAACCTTCGGAAAGGGATATGAGCAATTCTTCCAAACCGCGAAAGCGATGGGAATTGAATTCATAAAAGGCAAGGTTGCTTCAATTAGAGAAGATGAGAACCATAATCCTGTTCTCAGAGTCGAGTTGATAGATGAGGGCTCTCAAGTTGTAGAAAAAACACATGATCTGGCAGTCCTTTCTGTAGGCTTGCTGCCCAGTTACAACCCGGAAGAGCTCTACCAGGTCTCCCTTGGAGATGATGGCTTCATCAATATTCCGCAAACCAACTCTTTCCCCTGCGTTACAGAAAGATCAGGGGTCTTTGTAGCTGGCACTTCAGCAGGTCCGATGGACATTGTGGACAGTATCATTATGTCCGGGTCTGCAGCATCTGAAGCGGCAGCATATATTGAAAACAAGAAAAAATCCCTTACCTCGACAGAAGAAAGAGAGAATGTCTATGCCTAAAAAAGAAAATGACGAGATCAAAATTGGCGTATACACCTGCTATTGTGGGGGGAATATCAGTGATGTTGTCAATTGTGAAAAAGTCGCAAAACAATTAGAAAATTTACCTAATGTAACTGTATCACGCACACATATGGCAATGTGTTCAGATTTAGGACAGTCAATGATTGAAAAGGACATCAAGGAAAATGGTGTCAATCGGATAGTGATTGGCGCCTGTGCTCCCTCTCTTCATGAACAGACTTTCCGCGGGACTGTTGCAAGAGCGGGGCTCAATCCTTTCCTGTATTACCATGTCGGTCTCAGAGAACAGGACAGCTGGGTCCATAAAAGTAATTGTGAGGGCGCAACAGAAAAAGCTGTCCGTTTAATGGCAACAGGTCTTGCTAAAGCCCGTCTTTTAGATCCCCTGTCTCCGATCCAATTAACTGCTGAAAAGCATGCCCTTGTTATCGGCGGAGGGATCGCCGGACTGCGCTCAGCTTATGATATTGCCCGGAGAGGACTTCAAGTTACCTTGATTGAAAAATCTCCATTCCTGGGAGGCAGGGTTGCACAATTGGATACCCTGTTCCCAACCGACGAAAATGCCCGGGAAACTTTACATGATGTAATTCTTAAAGTGATTGAGCATCCCAACATTACCATCTTCACCCAGTCTCAGGTTACCCAGGTATCAGGTTATGTCGGTGATTACCACATCAAGGTCCAACAAAATTCCCGCGGGGTTGACGATCTTAATGCAGAAGAGGTTATGGCTGCCTGTCAACAGACTGTTCCCGATGAGTTCGACTATGGACTTACTTCGCGCAAAGTAATTTACCGCGCTTATTCTGGTTGTTATCCCAATACCCCAGCTGTTGATTGGGATAATTATGACGGCAAACCTATCAATGTAAATGGGAAAGAAATCATTCTGGAGAATCACCCCAATTCACTTGATTTCCATGTTGGCGCAATTGTTGTGGCCACTGGATTTGATCCCTATGAACCCCGTCGGGGTGAATATGGTTATGGTGATATCCCCGAAGTTGTTACCCTGCCCGCTTTAATTCGTCATCTTGACTTAATGGAAGAAGGT
>JAIORG010000284.1 GCA_021108255.1 Anaerolineales bacterium
GGTCAAACATTTAACCAGATGACTGACAGTCTCCGCCAAAGCGACCAGGCCAAAAGCACCTTTATTGCTGATGTTACCCACGAGCTGCGCACCCCACTGACGGTTATCAAGGGCACCGTGGAAACATTGGAAGACGGCGCGCTGGACGATCTGTCCGGCCGCGGGCGTCTGCTTGATTCCATGGGTAAAGAAACCAATCGCATGATCCGGCTGGTGAATGATTTATTGGTTTTAACCCGGGCTGACGCTAGCGCCTTAAAACTTGATCTTCAACCCCTGGATTTGGACAAGCTGGTCCGGGCCCGCAAAAAATTCCTAGAGCCGCTTGCTTCCATGAGGAAGATAACGCTGGAAGTGCTCCGCATAGATTCCGGGAGCAATTCCGGGGTTTGGGTTATAGGTGATGCCGACCGCCTGGCCCAGGTAGTGGACAACCTGCTTGATAACGCCATCCGCCACGCGCCGCGGGGTTCAGTGGTTTCAATTACTCTTGAACGTCTGGGTGAAGAAATATCCTGCGCGGTCACTGATACTGGCGCCGGAATACCAGCCCAACATTTGCCGTTTATCTTTGAGCGCTTTTACAGAGTAGAAGCCTCCCGGGACCGGGGCAGCGGCGGATCTGGTTTGGGACTGGCTATCGCCCGATCTTTAATTCTGGCTCAAGGGGGGAATATTAAAGCCGAGAGCCAGGAAGGGCAAGGAACCAGGATCTCTTTCCGGCTTCCTGCCGGGGAAAACTGCCATCTAACTGACTGACTTCTGACACACTCCTGACCAGGCGAATCGTTATGATGGGGGAAATCAACTTTTTACCTGGAGGAAATTCCCATGAAAACGCTTTCTATCGTACTCAACACAATCCTGATTTGTGTCCTGGTTTCTATCCTGGCAACTATGGGCCTGCCTAATAATGATGTTATGGCCGCCGAAGGAATTCAAGCTCCTGCTGAGTCAACCACTACCTGTGACAGCAGCCGTACGGTTCATGTCAGCGGTACAGCTGTGGTAAATGTCACCCCGGATCGGGTTCTGATCCAGCTGGGGGTTCAATCCAACGGAAGGACTCCACAATTGACAGAAGCAGTTAACAGCGCCACTGTCTACCGGGTGATCCAGGCCATTAAGAAACTCGGCATAGCGGAAAAAGACATTGTAACCGACCGCTATGTGATCAATCCGATTTACGATGATTATGATTCCCTGACAATAGAAGGCTACCGAATTTACAACATGGTGGCAGTCACCCTGCGCGATATCAGCAAAGTGAATGATGTGCTCATCTCCGCCCTCAACGCCGGGGCTAACCAGGTGGTCAATGTGGAGTTTTACCTCAGCGACCTGCGCAAATACCGGGATCAAGCCCGGGAACTGGCTGTTATCGCCGCTGGCGAAAAAGCCAGCGATCTGGCAGAGGCAGCAGGAGCTGAGGCAGGCTGCGTGCTGAGCATCAACGAAAACACCTGGTCCTATTTCAGCGGTGGATATTGGGGTCGAAATAACAATCTCTGGACCCAGAACACTGTTCAGAATATCCCATCTTCTGGTGGTTCTGGCGATTCGTCTGAATTCGGTCCGGTAAATCTGGGGATGATCTCGGTCCGGGCAGAAGTCAAGATCAGCTACAGTTTGTATTAATAGCTCTCTGTGGAAACGACAAATCCCCGGCCAAGTGCCGGGGATTTGTCGTTTTCCAATCACATCAGGCTTGTCATTGCAAAGCAGGAAGAAACCATACTGAGTGCAGTTTCGTTTTGCTTGACAAGTAGTCTGCTATCGATTAGTATCAAACCCGTTTTACTAATTCCTCAGCAGTCGTTGCCGCCGTTCCAATTAAGAGCTGCTTGATTCCCCTGGTAACTTATTGACTTCTGAATACAAGGATTGCTTTTTATGAGCTTCAATCAGTTCAATCTTGATTCACGTTTAAATACAGCGATTAAACGGGCAGGTTTTTACAAACCAACCCCGATCCAGACATCAGCCATTCCAATTGCTCTGGCCGGTCATGACCTGATAGGCACTGCCCAAACGGGTACAGGAAAGACAGCGGCTTTTGTTTTACCCATTCTGCACAAATTGCTCAATAACCCGGGTAAACGAACGCGGGCTTTGATCATTACACCAACCCGTGAGCTGGCTGAACAAATTCACCAGACCATTGGGATTTTTAGTAGTGGGACAAACATCCGCAGCGTTGCCATTTACGGCGGTGTTGGAGCAGCTCCCCAAATTGAGGCATTACACCGAGGAGTAGAAATTATTGTGGCCTGCCCGGGGCGCCTGCTGGATCATATTCAAAACAAACACGCCAAACTTGGGACCGTAGAAGTGTTGGTGCTGGATGAGGCTGACCGGATGCTGGACATGGGATTTTTACCTGATATTAAACGGATTCTCCGGCATGTGCCAAAAAAGCGGCAAACCATGCTGTATTCCGCAACTTTTCCCAAAGAGATTGAACAACTGGCATCCCATACACTGTACAAACCTAAGAGGGTTGCCATTGGGCTTGTCCGTCCCGCTTACACTGTTGACCACACTCTTTTTCCGGTCCCTCAGCATCTAAAAAGCAGACTTTTGATTAAATTACTCGATCAGACAGAAACAAAATCAATATTAATTTTCACCCGCACGAAACACCGAGCCCAGAATTTGGCTAAAAAAATTAAGCGTACCAAATATAAAGTGACCAGTTTGCATGGTGACCGCACTCAGGGTCAACGTAGGGCGGCCCTTAATGGATTTAAACAAGGTCGATACCAGATTATGGTGGCAACTGATATTGCTGCACGTGGTCTGGATATTGATGGGATTTCACATGTGATCAATTACGATATGCCAGGTACTGCCGATGCTTATATTCACCGGATCGGTCGTACCGGAAGAGCCCAGCGAACGGGGGAGGCTTTTACTTTTGTGACACCGGATGATCAAGCCTTAGTACAAAAAATAGAAAAGATCATGAAGCAAAAACTGCCGAAGAAAACACTGTCAGATTTTGACTACGTGGTTCCTAAACCCAAAAATCAACAACGGACTCAAAATCGCCGACCGCGGCCTTCCTCATCCCGAAGATATAACAGGTAAAGCGGGTTTTAAATATTCTTGGGGCTGCTCAACCACCGCTGCAATACAGTTCCTTCAGACAGAAGATAAACACCCTTTAAAATATTGCGCCCGCTGGCAACCCGGGTAATTTACTTGAAATTGACCCGGTTAATCTGAAATAAATATCTGTTCTGGCATAGAGGTCTCAATGAAAACCAACGGGCTGCACCAAAAGTAATTGGTACAGCCCGTTTTTTGTCAATTTCTCATATCTTTTAGCTCTCAGCTTTACCGCCGGTGAGAACTATAAGAGCAGTGATAGATCTCTCCTACTCATAAACCGTAACAGTAAAGAACCCGTTCAGGGTATCTGCTTTTTCTAACACGAATTTCGCTCTGTCATTCCAGTATTCGTAATAGTCAGCAGCTTCTTCAGGAGTAGCTTCACCTGCGGCCAACTTCTTTCCCATGGCAATACGGCCGGGGGTTGGAATAGGAGTAATAACAACAAGATTAAATTTTACGCCTACTTTTACGCCAGTATCAAGACGAGTGAAAATCCATTCCCTGGCTGGCGGCATCTGGCCTGTTGGTTCTTCTGAGTAGACCATTTTGTTTTGACGGACAAAGACATCATCTGTTTTCCCAAACTCTGCGCCAATAAAACCTGTGTGGGGAGAAGCACCGGTAATAAAGGTGATGATCTCACCAAACACACCGACAAACCATTCATCCTCGGCGCCAGGGGCTTCGACAGCGATTTGACCACGCACTGGAATTTCTCCATCAGGATAAAGAACTTCTAGAGCTTTGCGGGCAATGGTCCAGGCTCCTGTTGTAGCACCACAGGAGTGGCCGGCCAGCCTGACTGCTTCCTCGTAATAATAAGGAACCGGTTCTTGCGACTGCCCAAAGATCCCAAAATATGGCTCGTTCATCATGATCGGGGGGACTTCAGTAATATAATCTTGATCCCAGGCAAATCCTTCAGCCATTTCAGCTGTGTTTACTTCTGCAATAGCTTCTCCTGTTGTTATTGGGGCTTCTTGATAAATTGTCATTTGGAAGAAACCATCAAGGGAATCTGCATTTTCAAACACAAATTTCGCTCGATCATTCCAGTACACATAGTAATCGGCAGTCTCTTCAGGAGTAGCTTCACCTGCGGCCATCTTCTTTCCCATTTCCTGGAGTTCTGGAGTAGTGATAGGTGTTATCACTACCAGGTTGAATTTGATACCAACTTTTGTTCCAGTGTCAAGTCGGGTAAAGATCCATTCTCTCTGCGGAGGCATCTGTTCAGTTGGCTCTTCTGAATAGACCATTTTGTTTTGGCGAACAAAGACCTGGTCTGTTTGCCCAAACTCTGCACCAATAAAACCTGTGTGGGGTGAAGCGCCGGTAATCATGGTGATGATCTCACCAAACACACCGACAAACCATTCATCTTCAGCGCCGGGGGCCTCTACTGCGATTTGACCGCGCACTGGAATTTCCCCATTGGGATAGAGTACTTCAAGTGCTTTGCGGGTAATTGTCCACGCTCCAGAGGTCGCGCCGCAAGAGTGACCGGCCAATTTGACAGCATCCTCATAATAATAAGGAACCGGTTCCTGTGATTGTCCAAAAATCTGGAAATAAGGATCCAACATCATGATTGGCGGGACTTCAGAAATATAATCCTGGTCCCAGTCAAAATCAACTACTGCTTCGGAAGCAGCCGGAGCAGCGTCAGAAGCAGGGCTGCAAGCCGCCAGAGGGAGAGCGACAAGCATCAACAATACAACAATTTTGTACAAGTTCCTCATTCTCATCTCCTTAATAACATGAATCTGGTTTATGAATTACCTCCAGCATAACAATTAAGGTATGGCTTGTCCTCTACTTAAGTATATTTTTCACACACCAGTTTTTCAAAGCGGGTTTCATTAAAAACTCGATCCCCAAAATAAAAAAAGTAAGTGGTGTCCGGAGCTCACCGCGCTGCGGTGGAATCCATGATCACTTACTTCACAACTGCTCCGGAAT
>JAIORG010000132.1 GCA_021108255.1 Anaerolineales bacterium
CTAAACTGAAGATTGACGTCAGACTTGTATATGCAGCACGGGATCATGGCAGAGACATGACCTGTCACGGCACCTACAGTCATACCTCAACAGACGGCACCAGGGCCTGGGAACGAATATCTGTTGCTCTCGGTCACGGACCTAACTGGTGCTACAATAACTGCTGTTGTTCTGAGATATTTTATGGAGGAGGTAGTTACCTCACACCACAGATTGCATTCAATTGGTGGATGACCCACACCCCTTATGATCCAAATGAAACGGATAATATTCACAAACGGACAATACTATCCCCGTACACTACTGTACTTGGTGTAGGTGTAATCTATTATCAACACGATGGAGTAATTCGCAAATTTTACACAGTAGACTTTGCCAGGCCGTAAATCCCAGGGACACTCAGATGTAAATAGCATCTCTTAATCCTCAAGGGAACTTTGACCCGGAGGACAGTTATTTGACGGAACATCCCAATTTCGGAGGTCAGCTGGTTTAATTAAAACCAATCTCCCCGGATCCGAATTACAATCCTCTCATCCGGCCCGACAAGGATGAAACCCGGAAAGAAGGAATCTGTTTTGCTAACATAGATGCCGCTTTAAAACCGCAAAAATTCGATCATGTAGAACAACTCATTGATAAAGAATTGCTTTATAATCATAGTGAGAAAACACTGGTCCAACAGTAGTATAGGAAAGGCAGGTAGTAATGTCATTGGAAATCGCTTTTGTATCCATACACGGAGATCCTCTAGCCAGCTTGGGTGGCACACATCATGGGGGGCAAAATGTGTACGTCAAAGAGTTGTCTCGCTACCTGGGCGCACTCGGGATCACAGTAGATGTTTATTCCCGCTGGGAAAATGAAAAGCAGCCCCCTGAAGAAAAATATTCCCGGGGTACGCAGGTAATCAGGATCCCGGTTGGTCCCTCCGACTTTATCCCAAAAGAGCAGATTGTATCTCTACTTGGTGACCTGGCTTCCTGGATACCCACCTATCAGATTCAAAAGGGCCTTCACTATCAGCTGATTCATAGCCATTATTACTTCAGCGGAGCAGTGGGCATACATCTAAAAAATACCTGGGGGATACCTCTGGTTCACACTTTTCACTCATTAGGAGCGGTAAAGGGAGAAACCCTGGGGACTAAAGACCAAAGCCCTGGAGCCAGGTTTGAAATTGAAAGGAAAATATGTCATACCGCTGATCGAATCATCGCTACAAGTCCGCAAGAAAAAGTTGATTTGATTGAATATTATCAGACTGACCCTGACAGAATTACAATAATTCCCTGCGGTGTAAACCTCGACTTATTCCAGCCCCTGCCCCAGGAGGAATCCAGAACAGATATTGCATTTTCTATCGATGATTTCCTGATCACGTATGTTGGACGACTGGAAGAAAGGAAAGGTATCGACACCCTTCTGAAATCGATCTATCTCGCTAATGATCCCCAGATCCAGGCTGTAATTGTGGGTGGTCCGCCAACTGATAAACCATTCCTCAGCTGGAAAGAACTTTCTGAAGAACCTTATCGGGATTACATGGCCCAAATTGACGAGTACGGGATCGAAAAGCAAGTCACTTTCACCGGCGGAAAACCTCAAGACCAGTTATCGAAGTATTACAGCGCGGCGGATGTTACTGTAATTCCTTCCTATTATGAACCATTTGGGATGACTGCCATCGAAGCTATGGCTTGCGGCAGCAGCGTCATCGCTTCCCGGGTTGGAGGTCTCAAATCTACGGTGAAGGAAAATATCGTTGGCGCTTTATTTGAACCCAGAAGCGCAGATCAATTGGCAGAAAAAATCAAAATATTAAAAGATCAGCCCGACACCAATAAATCTCTCAGAAAAAATGCCCGTCCCTATGTAGAGGATAATTTTAGCTGGAAGTCAGTTGCAAAGGCTGCCGCAGAAGTGTATCAGGAGCTTACGCAGAGTGAGGGCGAAGAAATCGGTTTGGGACAATAGTAATCTAATAATTTGATCCGTAATCTTTGAAAGATTACGGATCGCTTATTTAACAAAAAACCGGATGCGTAACCAAGCATCCGGTTTTGTATGTTTTAGAGCAAGAAAATTATTGTTCTGGCCATGTACCAGCCTGGAAATCCGCCAGCAGTTGGCTGATAACCTCTTTATCATAAGTTAGGGCATAAACATGGTATCCCTGGTGTTCATCCTCGATCCATTCTCCTGTCAGTAAATCTTCTGGCAAGGTTTCATAAATAATATCCTCTTTGGCATCCATCATTCCTGCAAGACAAATTAGTTTTGATATATCCGAAGGACTTAAGTCAGTGAGAAGGTATTTATCCAGGCGATTAACCAAATCTGGCAATTGTGCGATACCAGAAAGTGTCATCATCTTCGCAGCTATTGCTCTTAAAACCAGTGTTTGGTTCTGGATACGGCCAAAATCACCAATCTCAATACGGGTTCGTACCACTTTCTCTGCTTGTTTTCCGTCCAGATGCTGAAATCCAGATTTTAAAAACAGCTTGGGTTCATTAAACCATTTGGTGTATATGGGTTCTGGAAAGTAAACATCGACCCCCCCTATCCCATCCACAATTTGCCGGAATGAGAAGATATTGACCGCCATATAATTGTCTACTTCTAAACCAAAATTCTCCTGCAAGGTATGCGCTAATAAACCAGAACCATATCCTGAACCATCAAAATAACCCATCCCTTCAGTGCCATAAAAATAGGCTTGATTTAATTTTCCAAATTCTACACCATGACTTGAAGCGCCTGGAATGCTGACCCACAAATCACGAGGAAGCGCCAATACAGCAACTTTCTTACTTTGAAAATCCACGCGGACCACACGGATAGAATCAGCCAAACCAAACAGATAGCTTTCCGATGCCACCCCAGAGAGCAGAATTGTCATGCTTGGAGGTGCACCACAGACAGGTTCAATCGTAGGATTAAGTGTGGGTGAAACTGTATATTCAGGTTGCGGCGAATTTATTGTTTTAGCTGTGGGAGAGGACAGTATAACCAATTCAGAGGGAGAGGATGTCATAACCAATTCAGTGGGTGTGGGAATATCTAATTCCTCACCAAGAGGATTGTCCCAGTTGAAATATAAATAACCCCCTCCACCAAGAATTATTATTAAGACTAAAAGGATAACTCCTGCCTTGAAGGGAGCTTTTTTTAGATACTCAAGCATAAAGAATTCCTATTAAATGTTAGAGATAAATCGATACTCGTCGTATCTTATCATAATCAAGAGTATGGGGCAAGAAAGGAAATCAGAGCATATCCAGAATAGGCTAATATGATGCCCTTTGAATCTAAAAGGTTAGATTCAAATGTAAATCAAATTAGTAATATGCCAATCAAACCAATTAAATACCAGACGAGCAGGATAACAAATATCGGTATTTTATTTCCTAAGGGATAATTCCCTTTTGAAATTTATCCAATAACTCTACAACCGCGTTAAGATCAGGGTCAAGAACATACACATTGTGTTTCTGAACTTCATCATAAACTCTTTTTTCTTCCAGGAGATCTTGTGGAAAATCAAGGAAGGTAATATCTTCTTCGTTGTCAATCTTGCCCAACAAACATAGAATATTGCTGATCTCATCAGGCGTAAAATCCATCAGGACGGTTTCTCTATAAATCTCAATTAAATCGGGTATATTGGTTAGCCCCTCTGGGGTTATTAGATTTCTAATAAATGCCTTAATCAGAATGGTTTGATTACTGACACGACCAAAATCTCCAATTATCGTCCGATGACGAGCGACCATTTCTGCTTGTTTTCCATCCAGGTGATGAATCCCTGCTTCCAGGTATAGGAAAGGCTCTTTATAATGGTGCCCATAAATATTATCTGGTAAATAAATATCTACTCCACCAATTGCATCGACCATCATCTGAAATATTCTTGTGTTTACCGAGATATAATTATCAATCTTTAAATTGAAATTCTCCTCAATAGTTTGGGCTAACAAACCGGGGGCTTTATCTTCCCCATCATAGTATCCCATCCCGGAGGATCCATAAAAATAGGCTTGATTCAATTTTCCAAATGTTTCTGATTCGGTAACACCTGGAATTGCTATTGGGATTGACACATACATATCGCGCGGCAAATGCAAAATTGTAATTTTTCCATTCAAGAAATCTATCCGAACCAACCTGATCGCATCTGATAAACCGTAAAGGTAACTAATCCCTTCCACGCCAGTCACTTGAACAAACATCGTCTCAGGACCATCGCAAATTGTATCAGGAGGAATAGTAGCCGTAGGTGATACGTTGGCAGTTTCCGTTGGGGTTATCGTTTCTTTTTTGACTGTAGGAACAATCGTGCTGGGAATCAGGGTCTCCTCAAGAACAACTTGCACAATTTCCTTTGAGGGCGTTATTGTTCCTTCCAAAGGTGTATTCTGCCATCTCGCAAAGAAAAATACCATCATGAAAAGCGCGACCAATAAACCAGCTAAGATTCCAGATTTTACAGGTTCTCTTTTAATATATTCCATCATCATTCCTTTTGTTTGCAGTTATGTGCCGAGAATATTATCCAATAATAATCAATAATTAACCTTTATCTTAATCTCGAAATTTCGAATAAAGGCATCAAAAATCGAACGTTCCGATTCCACTGTATATTTTACATTGAAGACCTCTTTTTGAACACCATTCTTTACTCCTGGCAGGAAGAAAGACATTTGCCAAAACTATCCTCATCTACTATCTCGGTCAACCTTACCAAAATCCGTTTTATGCTAAGTGATTTATTGAACAGGAATAGCAAAAACCACTGTTATTCAATTTTTCCAGCAAGTAACTTCCTTCAGGATAGATTGAGCAGCAACTTTCGTGCCCTGAAATCCTGTTCCTCTTCCTCTCACCGTGGTTACTATGATCTAGCCTGTCGTATAATCATCCAGGTATTTTTCAACAATTTGCAAGTAAAGAAACCGCATCTGCCTGCTTTTCAAAGAGCAGTTCTGGGAAAATTAAGGCCAGATGCCTGCC
>JAIORG010000050.1 GCA_021108255.1 Anaerolineales bacterium
ACTGGGACGTTGATCCGGGTGCGGAGCTGCCGGAGCACAGCCACCCCCATGAGCAGATTGCCAACGTCCTGGAAGGACGATTTGAACTCACGGTGGACGGTGAACCCCAGGTTTTGGAACCAGGTATGGTCGTGGTGATTCCAGGCGGCGTTCCGCACAGCGGAAAAGCGCTCACATCCTGCAAACTGATGGACGCCTTTCATCCCTGCCGGGATGATTACAAATAGAGTGGAAAAGAGAAGATGAAAAGACTAACTCTTTTATTGATATTTTTCGGAATCCTGTTCAGCGGCTGTTCCGCGCAGGAACCAATCGCTCCTCCAACAGAATCCTCGATCCCGATAGTAGAGCTGGTGGCAGAAGCCATCATTGCCACCCAGGCTGCAGAGGTGGAAATTTTTTCGCCTGAATTCCCATATTCACCAGCCCAGCTGGCAACCCTGCTAGAACCGGGAGCTGACCTGGAGGGCCGCTGGACACCATCAACAGTGACGGATATTACCCAGCCCATACCTGGATATGCCTGCTCCGGATATTACGGCAGCTGCTGGGGTGATTGGGCAAAAGACATCTCATACGGAGCGCAACTTCTCCTCCTGCTGGATGAAGACCAACTCGGAGAAATCGATTTTATGTATTTTGACGATCTAGCAGATGTTGAAAATGCCTATCAGCTCTTTTTATCAAAATGGTCCTCAAGGGAAACTACTACAATAAATCCTTATGACCGTGATCCAATAGGTGAGCAGTGGCTTCACCGGGCAAAGTATTATGAAATTGTTGAGGAAGATTCCAGCTGGTTGAAGGAGCCGCGTGATTTAGATGTCCTGGAAGTTGAGATTGTTTTTAGTCGCTGCCATGGATTTGTAAGTTTTTATTTATGGTTTCCCACCCAGACTCCCTGGAGCAGCTCTGAGAACCCCAGCGCTGAACGCCTCGCTGAAAAAGAAGCGCTGTTTAATCTGGCCTACGCATATGCTCGCAGCATTGATGGACGCATCACCCCCTATGCCTGTAACGAGAAGTAAGGAGATTCCGGGATGAAGCCCACTATAAATGGAACAGGATTTGGCTATATTGACCTGAACGGGGAGCGGATTAAACACGACATCCTCATCCGGCTGGACGGAGAAGTAAAAAAGAGGAAAAAGAAGCTCTCCAAAGAAATTTACGGGACTTCACACACCATCTCCCTGGCTGAAGCTGAGTATATTTACCAGGAAGGCGCTGAACAGCTGCTAGTCGGCGCCGGTCATTTTAGCCGGGTTCGGCTCTCCCCTGAAGCGGAGACCTATTTTCAAGAGCTGGGATGTCAGGTGAAAATTTTATCCACCCCTAACGCAGTTCAAGCCTGGAATGAAAGCGAAGGGAATATAATCGGTCTCTTCCATCTCACCTGTTAATTAAACGTTTAAGGTTTCAAACCATAAATTGCTGATAATCCTTCCCTGTTCCAGGTTTAAATGTTTTACGTTACCAGAAAAGCCTATCCCGGAATATCATTTAAAAGTACTGTCCATGCTGGGGAAATATTGACAAGGAAAACAACCATGATTCCAATTGATGTCTTATCTGCGGCATATGCCAGGAACCTTGAAATCATCAAAATGCAAACCAAAAACCTGTCCCACCAGGACAGTCTGATCCAGCTTCCCTTCCGGAGCAATTGTCTCAATTGGGTAGTCGGGCACCTGCTTGCCAACCGCTGTAATATCTTCCGCCTTCTGGACGCGGAAGGTTTACTGCCCGCGGTGGATTTATCCCATTACGAGCGGGAATCTGATCCCATTCAGGGCGAGGGTAAGGGTATACTGCCCCTCGAAGAACTGATAGGCTATCTTGAAGAAACACAAATCAATCTTTCCCATCTGCTCGAATCTGAAACGCCAGAATCTCTCCAGCGCCCAAGGGAATATCGCACCAGGGGAGAAAAACCTCTGGCCTACTGGTTGTTTTTCCTTTATTTCCATGACAGCTACCACGTTGGACAAACAGAGCTGCTTCGACAGGCGGCTGGAACTGATGACAAGATAATATAAAAAAAGGGAAATCTGCCATGGCACATAATACCCTCAAATCCAGCTATTCCAGACTAACTGACAGATTAAATCTTGCTCCTCAGGGAGCTCCCCCCTCAGATCTGCTGTATAAAATACTGGCAATACTTTTTAGTGAAAGGGAAGCTGAATTAGTATCCACGATGCCTATTAAGCCCTTTACTGCAGAAAAAGCCAGCCGAATCTGGAAGATGGATTTGACCAACACAAAAAAGGCGCTGGACCAGATGGCTTCCCGGGCTGTTTTGATCGATATCGAACAAAACGGAAAAACAATATATGTTCTACCTCCGCCAATGGCAGGTTTCTTCGAGTTTTCCATGATGCGTGTCCGGGAGGACCTTGACCAGAAGGTCCTCAGCGAATTATTTTATGAATATCTGAATATAGAAGAAGATTTTATCCGGGAACTATTTACAGTAGGTGAAACACAGTTGGGACGCGTTTTTGTCCACGAGCCAGTCTTAACCAATCAAAATGCTCTTCATGTCCTGGATTATGAACGAGCGAGCGAAGTTATTAAAACTGCCACTCACCGGGGAATTGGAATCTGCTACTGCCGCCATAAAATGGATCACATGGATCGAGCCTGCTCCGCTCCCCAGGATATCTGTATGACCTTTAACTCTGTAGCCGGCTCATTGATAAGACACGGCCATGCACGTCCAGTAGATGTGTCTGAAGGACTTGATTTATTGCAGGAGGCGTACGAGCACAACCTGGTCCAATTTGGCGAAAATATCAGGGAGGCTGTAAATTTCATCTGCAACTGCTGCGGATGCTGCTGCGAAGCCATGCTTGCCGCTCGTCGGTTCGCGATCATGAATCCCATCCACACCACTAACTTCATCCCGGAAATCAATCTGAATCACTGCAACGGGTGTGGAAAATGTGTCGCTGCCTGTCCTGTCGAAGCCATGACTTTAGTATCAGCTAATGATCCAAACCAACCTAAACTAAAAAAAGCCCGCTTGAATGAAGATCTTTGTCTGGGCTGTGGGGTTTGTCTCCGAACCTGCACAGTGGAAGCTATTCAGTTGATATCACGCCCAACGAGAGTAATTACTCCCAGGGACGGAATCCATAGAATGGTCATAATGGCCATAGAACGGGGAAAATTGCAAAACTTGATTTTTGACAATCAGGTTTTATGGAGCCATCGTGCTTTGGCTGCAGTTCTGGGTGTAATATTGGAACTTCCCCCTCTTAAACAGGTCCTCGCCAACCAGCAAATCAAATCCCGCTATTTGGAAACTTTGATTTCCCGTTGGGATGCCATGAACCCCACCTGATAGCAGTTAAGGATGAGACTGACGACAAGAATATTTAGGGAAACGGTATCGATTAAGAAAGAAATAAAACAGAACAGAGCTTAATATAGATGGAGGATGCGGGATCCTGTAAGGATCCCGCATCCTGTTTATTACAGTTATTTCTTGGACATTCCTTGTGTTTGCGTACCGGCTGCGGCAGAAGCGATGTCTCTACCTGCGAGACTATCCATTGGATAAACAATTATCATCGCGCTTTCCTCTTTGGACATGTCCAGCATAGCCTGGATCTGGCGAAGTTCCATCGATCCCTCTCCACTGGCTAAAATATTGGAAGCTTCCGCCAGGGCATTTGCCACACTCACTTCCGCATCGGCCTGAATTTGTTTAGCCTTGGCAGAGCGTTCAGCCCGGGCAATCACTGCCAGCTCTTCCACCAGTGAGGGCGGCGTGCCTACATCAGTGATCCGTACCGCTCGAACGTTAATCCCATAATCTGATGCTGCGGTATCGATGATTTTCTTTAGATCACTGGCTATTCTTTCGGTTTCGCTCAACAACGGACGAAGGTCATTGCCGCCAATGGTGCTTTTCAACGCTTCCATGGAAGCCCATTCAGTTGTTTTCCAATAATCCTGGACGGCGATGGCTGCCTTCTCAGGATTTTCAACTTCCAGCTCTACAGCTGCAGTGACATCAATGGGAATATTGTCCATGGTGAGGGTTTTGGTCGCTTTCACCTCATAAGTTTGAATGCGGATATCCAGGATACGGGCTACTGAATAAATGAAAGGCGGAATAATAAACAAGCCGGGGCCCCGGGTGCCCACAGACCTCCCTAATCGCAGCAGGACCAGGCGTTCCCATTGGGGCAGGATAAAAAACATCCCAGCGACAATATTTGCCAGCCAGAAAATAAATATGGTTATTACCCCGCCAAGTAACAGTTGATTTATGTTGGATCCGCCCCAAGCCCTTCTAAAAATTCCCAGAGCAAAGATCAGCCACAAGGGAAGGAACACCACCAGGCGGATTAAATTCCGGATAAAAACCTGGACTGGGTTTTTCATGATCGACATGGTTTCTCCTTTGATAAGTATAAAGGTTTATTAGAAATAATCAAAATGCCAAGTTTGTCTCACTAACTATTGTACTGGAGAAATCGGTGAAAAAACCTCTCCATCAATAGATGAATATTGATTTACGGAATGGATGGTATTTAAATTACACTGAACCAAATCACCAGGTATTTTCACATAGGTATATACGAAAAAATGAACATAAAGTTGTACTGACCATATCCCGGGCCCTTCGATTTCGCTCCGCTCCACTCAGGATAGGCTTTTCGAGGGGATCAGACCGAGCATCGACCTCCGTCGGTGCTTAAGGTCTCCACTTATACAGTAATCTATAGAAAAATTTAAGCATCCTGGCGGGGCAGTCGGCACCTAAAACAAAACTGACGCCATTGAAATGC
>JAIORG010000067.1 GCA_021108255.1 Anaerolineales bacterium
GTCAGCTTTTCGCCCGGCACATTAGGTACTGTGCTTGATATTGATACAGCTGTTTTGCTAATTGACAGTTCGATGAAGTCAGTGACTAACAGGTCAGTAAATCTGCCAAGAGAACAAACCAATCCGCCCAGGCCTTCCCTGCAAAACCTTAAAACTTTACTCCTGCAAACGATTGATCTGAATGGGTTTGATGGAGTCGTTGGACTTTATATGCTCAATATCAGCACCATTGAAGAAATACATTTTGCTTATCAAAATGGGTTTGAAATTTCAACCAATCCGGATGTGGCATTTACTACTGCCAGCATTGCGAAAATTCCGATAATGACTTCAATTTTCCGGCGGATTAACGAAGATGAGGATGCTGAAACGATTAATCTTCTTCAAAATATGATCATCAAATCCGGGAATGACCCGGCCGATTGGGTCATGGAACGAGTAATCCATCCCAGCCAGGCTCCCCTGGAAGTAACGGACGATATGCAGGCATTAGGGCTGGAAAACACATTTTTGGCCGGTGAATTTTGGTTTGGGGCTCCCTTACTAAAAGTTTATCAAACACCGGCCAATCAACGGGAAGATATCTCCACTGATCCGGATATATACAATCAGTCCACTCCGTCAGATCTCGGAATGCTGCTTGAAGACATTTATTTATGCGCAGACAATGGACAAGGGACTTTTAAAGCTGTTTTTTCAGACGAGATTACCCAGACAGAATGCCAAATGATGCTCAACTATCTCTCACAAAATAAACTGGGAACTTTGTTGGAGCGAGGAGTTCCAGATGTGACCGAGGTTGCTCATAAACATGGCTGGGTAACCTATAATGGAATCATGCAAACCCTGGGTGACGCCGGTATTATTTTTTCCCCGGGTGGTGACTATGTCCTGGTTATATTTCTCTATCATCCCCAGCAGCTTATCTGGGATAATGCGTCTTTCCTCGTAGGACAGTTATCAGAAGCGATTTACAATTTTTATAATCAGAACATCCCGTAAAATTATCCCTACTGAGAAAAACAAAATCCCGCTTGAATAAATCAAGCGGGATTTCTCTTTTTAATTTTCCATTTACATTTATAAATCCCGGTCAACGATATAATTCGCAAGATCTTCCAAAGCTTGCCGATCATGTCCTTTGGGAAATCCTGACAGGGAGCTGATCGCGTTTTTTGTACACTCCCTGGCTTCATTCATCGCCAATTGAATGACTCCGCTCTGATTTATGCGCTCAATAAGTTGATCAATTTCGGAATCGCTGGCAGATCCATCGAGCACATCTTTCAGGATCTTGTCCCCCGGATTTTGTTCTCCGTAATACAAGGATGGCAAAGTAGGCACTCCCTGGCGTAAATCACTGCCGATGGGTTTTCCTATCCGGGTCTGATCCCCGGTAAAGTCAAGCACATCATCTACAATTTGGAAGGCTTTCCCAATTTCACTGCCGTATTCTTCTGCCGGGTTAATGTATTTTCTATCTGCAGGGCTAATCAACGCTGCGGATTTCGCGGAGAGAGAGAACAACGAGCCAGTTTTCTCATAAATCCGGTGATAATAATCCTCCCGGGAAGAAAATTTGTTTCGCCCCAGAAGTTGTGAGATTTCTCCATTAACTATTGTGCTGAGGGTCTCTGCAAAGAGGCTCATGGCTTCGGTGGATCCGATTTCCGCAGCCAGCTCGGCTGCCTGGGCAAATATATAATCTCCCGTTAACACTGTTACTGAAGGGGTCCAGTGGGAATTGATTGTGGGGTTTCCTCTGCGGAACAGTGCACCATCAATTAAATCGTCATGAACCAGGGTTGCCGTGTGCAGCATTTCAATAGAAGCACCCAGTGAAATTAGTTTCTCATCGTCTGCTCCCAGCAAGGAACCCATCAGCAAGGTAATAATTGGCCGAATCCGTTTTCCGCCGGAAGCCAATAAATGTTCTAACGCTGCGGTCAAATCCGGATGGTGTCCAGAAGATCTGGACATCATTTTCTGTTCCGCCAGCAATAATTTATCTTCAATCGAACTAGCAAACTCGTAATACATCAAATTCTTACTCCCACTGAAACAGACTGACGGCATTTGCTGTTGTCTGTCTTGCAATAATTTCCTGCGGATTTCCGGTTATTTCATTTATTTTATCAACAATATAACGAACGTGCGCAGGTTCATTACGTTTTCCCCGGAATGGATGCGGTGTAATGAATGGACCATCCGTTTCAATCAGCAATTTTGATAGGGGGGTGTGCAGGACAACTTCCCGTACTGCATCCGCTTTCTTAAATGTAACTGACCCTGTTATCCCTATATAAAATCCTAACTGCAGCGCTTGTTTGCTCTCCTCCAGGTTACCTGAAAATGAATGGATAACACCGGGTCTGCTTTTAAGCTCTTGAGGTAAAGTACCCTCCTCAGTTACCCAATCCTCTAAAATTTTCAATAAATCCTTGATGCAGGCCCTGTCTTCTTCGGTTTTATTTCTGACATGAAGGATGACTGGCAATTTTCTTCTGCCCGCTATCTGGAGCTGTTTCTTTAATACATCGATCTGGATATTTTTTGGCGCTGTGTCCCGGTAATAATCCAGACCAATTTCTCCAATCGCAACCACTTTTGGATGGGAAGCCAAAGATTCTAACTCCCCGGCTGAATCCGAATTCCAGGTTTGAGAGCTGTTTGGATGCACACCCACTGCGGCATACAGCATCTCATAAGTATCCACCAGCCTCAGCACTTCCCGGCTTGTTTCCAGATCAATAGCCGGAACCAGGATGCGCTTGATACCGGTCGCCTCCGCGCGGGATAACACATCCAGTAAATCGTCCTGGTAGGTTTTAAAATTCAAATGGCAATGGGTATCTGTCAGGGTCACATGTCCCCATCATCAATTCCAGCTATCTTCAGTCCATCCTGCAGAATAGCCTTCACACGATCCGGGTAAGTTGTCTCGCAATAAACCCTGATAATCGGTTCGGTTCCGGAAAACCGGATTAACAACCAGCCGCCATCTTCCAATACAAATTTGTACCCATCAACAGTTACCAAATCGGTTACCTTTAACCCGCCGATTGTATCCGGGTCCGCAGTTTCAATTCTATGGATCTTATCTGCCCGATCTCCCTTAAAGGGAGTGTCTATCCGATCGTAATAATGAGCGCCTACTTTATCAAATAAAACCTCCACTAATTCAGATGGTTTTTTGTTCATCTTTACCATAAAATCAAGGAAATAAAGGCCGGCCAGAATTCCGTCACGCTCCGGCACATTTCCTTTAAAGGCATACCCGCCGGATTCTTCACCGCCGATCATAGCGTCAGTTTCAACCATTTTCGGTGCAACATACTTAAATCCAACACCGGTATTATAGACCGGGACATCGTATATCTTGCCTAATTTTTCCAGCATTGTGGTTGTGGAGAGAGTTTTTACAATCGGCCCCCGCATTCCGCGGATTTCCAAGAGGTAATATGCCATTAAAGCATACACCCTCAGCTGATTGACAAATTGACCTTTCTCGTCTCCAATGCCAAGCCTGTCAGCATCCCCATCATTAATAAGCAATACATCTGCTTTATGTTCCAGGGTAGCTTTTAAACCAACATCCACGTTGGGGGGTATTGGTTCCGGGCGGGTCATTTCCGGGAAGTTCGGATTCCGGTCCTGGTGAATTTCAAAGACCTCAGTTGCTCCACCTCCGATCAGTTTGGGAAACCAGCCTGCGCCATTTCCCCACATCGGATCTACCATCACCCGTAAACCAGCATCTTTAATTGGCTGCAGGTCAATCAGGGTTTCTATGTGAGTGATGTAAGCAGGTGCAGCATCAAACATCACGATAGCTCCGGCATCAATGGCATCTTTTAGCGGAGTCCGTTTAACCTCATCTTCACTCTCTGGAATATTCGATTCAATCCTGATCAGGCCCTCTGGATCAATCGCCCCGCCATTTTCATCCCGTACTTTAAAACCGTTATCGGTATATGGATTATGGGAGGCTGTAATATTGATCGCAGCGGCTGCTTTTTTATCAACCACGGCATAGGATATGACCGGAGTCGGCGTTGGGCCAGCGGTCAGGTACACTTTAAATCCATTGCCTGCCAATACTTCAGCGGCTGCAGCCGCGAATTGTTCAGCCTGGTACCTGCGGTCATGACCCACAACCACCCAGCGATCCTGAAAACCCTGCTCTGCCAGGTAGGACGCAAATCCCTGTGTACAGCGGCGGACATTTGCAAAAGTATAATTTTCTCCAACATGACCCCGCCAGCCATCTGTTCCAAACTTGATCTGCTGCGACATACATCCTCCCGATTAATTATAGAAACCTAAGCCAAGTTATTATAACAAAGAGCGCAAATATTAGGGCAGGAACTTGGCCCGATGTGGTTCGTGTTTGCAAATTAATTCAATCCAACTCAGTAATCAGAGGGAAATTCTAGTATTGCTTGTTTTTATCCCTGGGGTTAACTGCCCCCAAACAAAAAAACCATTAGTTGGGGACACGAATTAATAAATCCTCATGCTATACTTTGAATATGGATCCAAACCCGCTGGGTTGGTGAGGTTGGGCGATAACTTCCCAGATATTATCTTCCATCATGGAACATAACGCCTAAGAGATTATCGCGCATTTGAAACATAATTAACGTTA
>JAIORG010000240.1 GCA_021108255.1 Anaerolineales bacterium
GGCTCTCCTGCTCTAGCGTGATTAACAAGCTCGAGAGAGATAAAGAAGACTAGGAAATTGGACCCTTCGGTCGCAGGACAGGTGACGGGAGATAATATGTTGAAGGTTAAAAAAGATGGAAAGTCTAAACGTTAAACCTTAAACCTTTAAACTTACCAACATATCATTGAGTAGAAAATTAATTCTGTATACAGATTACTGAAACCCGGCAAAGCCATACTATGAATATACAAAGTTTATTTAAAGGTTCAAAAGGTAAAACCTATATAGCGCTCTCTTTTTTCCTATGGTTAGTTGTAGAATACATCACAGTCTGGCATGATAAATTTAATGAATGGCTGTCTCTCATGCCCTACGTTCTAATTCAATATTTGTTTATTGTTCTTTTCTTTTACTACCTCTTTTTTAAAATGAAGTTGGCTGAAAAAAAAGTTTTCTTCATTCTTATCATTGTGATGTATGTTTTTGAACTCCTGTGGAAGAATTTCCTCCTCCTTGATCCTGTTTGGATCATACCTGGCTCACTCTTGCTCATCAGCATCTGGAGTTTTTTAACTTTCATTCCGCTCTGGATAGTTAATAAATCCCTCAACCAACATAAAGTTCAGGTGATTTATTGTTTGCTTTGGATTCCAGCAGGATTTATTTTGTCTTTATTAATCTGAATTTCGGATAACAGCTCAGGACAAACGCCCAAATTTTCCCCTGTTTGTTAACAAGAAATAAAAGGAAGAATTCTGATGAAAAAATCAAATAATGAGGGTGTACAATCATTTCTTGAAGAATTTATGATGGTTGATTCAGAAAAGTTTGAAATACTGCAAAATCTGCGGAAAATCGTTTTTGCAAATTACCCAAAAACGAATGAAAGAATAATGTATGGCGGGATTATGTTTTCTCTTGAAGATGATTTTGGAGGGTTGTTCGTCAGAAAAAACCATATCTCTTTTGAGTTTATTTCCGGTGCCTATATGAATGACCCCCACAAATTCTTGGAAGGAACCGGGAAACTCCGCCGTCATTTAAAAATTAGATCTATAACTGACATCGAAGATAAAGAAGTAGAGTTCTTCGTTAAGCAGTCTGTGTAGAAAGTTGATGGTCTTGAAAAATAAAGAAATCGCAAAACAAGGGAGAAAAATTGATTATTAAGGATTTTAGCAAATTCACAGGGCAGCATTGCGAAACGACAGCGACTGGAAGTCTTTTAAAGCAAATCGGAATTGATTTATCTGAACCCATGCTGTTTGGAATTGGAGAAGGACTTGGATTCATATTTTGGAATATGAAAATTATGGATATCCCATTTATTGGGGGAAGAGTTAAACCAGATGTTTTAACAGAAAATATTTGCCGTAATCTAAATTTAAACCTGAAAGTTACAGAAACAACCTCCAAAAAGAAGGCCTGGGAAAATGCGGCTAAACACATTGAGCAGGGAAAAGCTGTTGGATTGAAATTAGACTGCTATCATTTGGAATATTTTACAAACAAGTTTCATTTTGCAGGTCATTATGTAGCCATGTATGGTTACGACGATGAATTTGCTTATCTGGTAGATACAGACCAGCAAGGTGGAAAAGTGAAAACTTCTTTAAAAAGCCTTGAACTAGCAAGAAGTGAAACGGGTCCGATGTCTTCAAGAAACAGAACCTATTCCATAACTAAAGATGGAAATTCAGACGACCTAAAGAAAGTAATTCTAAAAGCTATTAATAATAATGCCCTGGAATTCCTAAATCCACCAATCAAAAATATTGGTTACAAAGGGATTTTAAAAACAAGTACAGAAATAAAAAAATGGTTTGAAAACAGCAATGATATTAAAGGTGATTTCCAGACAACAGCAATGCTGATGGAAAAAGCTGGTACAGGCGGCTCCTTATTTAGAAATATATATCGTGATTTCCTTAAAGAAAGTTACGAGTTATTAAATTCGGAAGAAATTCAAAAAGCCTATCAAGATTATTCAGAAATTGCTGACCTTTGGAAAAAGGTATCTGAACTGTTTCACCAGGCAGGAGAAACAGCAGATATCAAATACATAAATCAAGCCTCTGAAATTTTGATTGATCTCTCGAAACGAGAAAGATCAGCAATGGAAAAATTAGTAGAGATCAACACCTGACAAATCAACCCCCTGGTTTTTACTCCGCTGCCCCTTAAAATACAGCTGAACTCAACCCGCACCCATTTAGCAGTGCTGGTTCCCTGTTTCTTACTTCATTCATATATTTTGGTTCTATAATCAATAATAGCCAACCCGGTCAGGGCACATTAATAAAATTTAACTGTACTGTTTATCATTTTTATTATGAGGAACAATTATGAGCGAGCTAATAAACAATTCCGATACCAGGAAGAAGAAATTAAAAGAACTTATTTTAAAGCTCCATCATGGAGAATCAGAAGAACAGGTTAGACAGGAACTGCTGGTAAGTTTAAGTCAAATACCTTACGATGAGGTTGTTGAAGTTGAGCAGGAACTGATTAGCGAAGGGCTTCCGGAAGAAGAAATTCTCAGGCTCTGTGATGCCCATTCAGCCGTGTTGCAAGGGGCTGTTGACCTTACCGCCTCAAAGGCCTTTCCTGACGGACATCCAGTTGATGTCTTGATGAATGAAAACAATGAACTTAAAAAGGTTACAGCCCAGATTACTGAGACCCTGCTGGAAATTGAAAATAATCCAGGTGAAAACCTTCAAGCCTCTATTTTGAATTTGCGCGGCTATTTCAATAACCTGTATGATGTTGATAAGCATTACCAGCGGAAAGAGTATTTACTTTTTCCATACCTTGAAAACCATGAAATAACCGGTCCTCCCAAAGTGATGTGGGGAAAACATGACGAAATTCGAGAGTTAATTAAAGGCAGCCTGGAAATTCTGGGTACCCCTGACATCACCCGGGAAGAATTGCTTGCCGCGGCTGAGATGGTGATGACGCCAGCGCTTAATGGCGTCAATGAAATGATCCCCAAGGAAGAAGAAATTTTATTCCCCATGGCGCTTGACAAACTAAGCGATGCGGACTGGTATGAAATCAGCAATCAATCACTTGAAATTGGTTATTGTCTTTACGATCCCCAAACAAGCTGGAAACCTCAAGGGGCGAAGGAAGTCTCAATTAATGAGGCCCAAAAATCGGGAGGTCAGATCCAAATGCCTTCGGGAAGTTTCTCGGCAGAAGAGCTGTTGAGCATCTTAAATACCCTGCCGATTGATATGACATTTGTTGACAAAGACGACAAAGTTAAATATTTCTCCCAGGGAGCTGAAAGAGTATTCAATCGAACCCGGGCAATTTTGAACAGAGATGTGAGATATTGCCACCCACCCGCCAGCGCCCATATTGTTGACAAAATAATTGAAGATTTTAAAAGCGGGAAACAGAGCCGGGCCCCGTTCTGGATAAATATGGGAGGTAAAATGATCCATATTGAATATTTTGCCCTCCGAAACGATAAGGGGGAGTATCTTGGCACCCTTGAGGTCTCCCATAATGTTTCCCCTTATAGAGAATTGGAAGGCGAACAACGAATATTATCGTATGGTGAAAAATAATGGATAAAAACAAATTGGTAATCACCCCCAAAACAAAAATTTTACAGTTAATTGAAGTCTATCCTCAATTAGAAGACCTGCTGATTGGATATGTTCCTGCCTTTAAAAAACTTAAAAACCCCGTCCTGAGAAGAACTGTGGGGAAAATTACAACTCTCCAGCAAGTCGCAAGTATTGGAGATGTGAAAGTTGGCGATTTGATCAACTTTTTACGGGCAGACGTTGGCCAGGACTTGCTAACTGACAGCGTTGACAATGTCTACAATCAAATTCAGCCTGATTGGTTTGATGAGGGAATAATCAACCAGGAATTTGATGTCAGGGAAATGCTTAAAAACGGCGAACAGCCGGTGAATCAAGTGGTTGCGGATTTAAACAAAATGGCAGGGGGTACAATTTACAAACTAATTGCTCCCTTTTTAACTGCGCCTTTGATTGACAAAGCTACAAGCTTGAATATAAGTCACTGGGTATTAAAAGAAGATGACGAGTTGTTCATTATCTATTTTTATAAAGGTAATAGTTAACCCGCCTAATGGCCGACGGGGAGACTTTGTGAGGGAGTGACTAGGCCCTTCTAAACGCCTGTCCTGCGACCAAAGGAAGTGTCGAAGGGCCCCTTCGCTGCGCTCAGGGCTACTCATGACAGGTGAGAGCGTAAACTGAATACTGATCACAGTTTACTGAATCTACCTTCATCTCAGATAGTTTCTTGCTGATTCTCGGAAAGACTTTCGATTGCCGCAGCCGTTCTCACTTTGGAGCTGAAATCCGGAGCGTATTTGCTGACGGATTCAGTGAGTCTATTTTCAGACGCGTTGGAATCTATCGTCAATCTTGCCGGCGCCTTGATGGCATTACCATAAGGAAAAAGGGTAGGTATAAAGGCATTACCCACCCTTCCCCTTCATATTCCCAGATCGTGTTTCAGGTATCTCCCGCTGGGTTACTCTCCACTTTCAGGTAGTGAGTTTTCAATAATCTCGTTGACAAACGAGGTTAGCTCTTCCTGGGTAGCATTTTTCAAACTGGCCTTATATTCTGTTTTATTAAAAATCCAATAAAGTTCGCCATCACGGCAA
>JAIORG010000137.1 GCA_021108255.1 Anaerolineales bacterium
TTTCATTTAATTCACTTCGATCCAGTTATTACGAGAGAATTTGACCCCTGAATAATTATATTCCTTAATAAATCAATCAAATTGTGTGCTTCTTTGTCCTTAAATTTTCTTCGATCCCATAAATAATCTATATAACCAGCAAGATATTTTAGAATTGGCTCATTAATTCTTTCTATATACTTTGCTAAATTCTTATCTGGAATGTTTCCAAAACCAGTTTCTATTCCAATCGAACTTGCTATATAGCACCAACCTAAGGAATGAGCAGTTACTTCCTTGATAGCCATTTCAAGTTGATTTAATGGAAAGTACTTATACTTGATATGTTTTTTTTGGATTGGAGGCATGTATTCTTTTAATATGCGGATGAGTACGCGGGTTGTTTCGTTTGATAATTCTTCCGGAATTTTTGAATAACTTTCTGCCCAGGCTCTTGAAAGAGACATCAAATCATTTAGATCTAGAGTGTAGATTCCCTTATTCAGAGCAGGTTTATGTGTTGATTTTTAAATTTTGACTTACATCTAGGTCACTTTTACAATACCTGCAAAGAATTGCCTCATCTTGAATTTCTTCAGCGCAATAGGGACATTTTTTCATGGAATTCCTTTTTCGTAATTCAAAATGCTGATGGAAGGTTATCGCTACTACTGGGAGGTAGATCTTTTCGACAATACCGACAAAGGATGGCTTCTTTTTTTATCTCTTCTGCGCAGTATGGACATTTCTTCATTCGAATTTTCTGGTGCAACCGTGGTGCAATAAAACCGGAAAACGTCCAATATAGCTGCCTGTTTGGTCAGAAAACGCTTAGGTTTGCCCTCTAAATGGGTGAGAAGTGGGGGATAAAAAAACGGGCGACTGACATCAGATCAGGCGGCTGGATAACCGAGGATATCAAATGGGTTAGCGTCTGACTATAAGCGGCTTTTTTGGCCGCTTTTGATATTTTATATAGAGATTCTATTGACTAGGCTGATACCACGGGATTAATTCCTTCATTTTATCATCATCTACATTCATAAAATTTTGCAGTAAACCGGCAACAATTTCGCCGCGGCCTAGTGCATTGTTTTTAAAAATTTCTACACTTTCCAGCCATTGATCATATGAGCCGTAATATTTCCATCTTTGTGCATGATAAACCATTTCATTTTTCATGGTATCAGCAATTTTGTCAATTCCGCTTTCCAGATATTCATCTGTAAAAACCTCTGTAAGATAATAAGCATATCTCTGCAAAAAGTATTCCTGATATTGAGGATTTTGTATCAGGGCTTTTTGTATATGAGGGCTAAAACCGATATATTCGCCGGATAGTCCGAACATTTTTTTTATCATTTCGAGGTGATAGCTGTTATCGCGTAATGATACATCCACATCATAAAATAATACGCGCCATTTCATAGTTTTGGATTCATCCCGCCAGAATTTAATGTTGCCAGAATCGGTATTTGAAAAAAAAGTCTGAAAAATTATATAATCGGTAAAGTTTTCGATATCAATCCAATTTATCAGTTTTTCGTAGTTTTCCTGTATAGTGAAATCATTATTCATACAGAACTCTTGTAGTTGAAGCCAGTCTTCATTGTTGCCGTGCAGGGCAACGCCGTTTGCAGCAATAATATTAATATTATCAGTGTCAAGATTGTAATGATAGGATAAATAATCTGCATTTATTCTTTCTCTTATGTTATATAGTCCCCAGTATTCTCCGTTGATATAGACAGCTACGGACTGACCGCGCATACCGTCTTGATTTCCTTCCTCTATAGCGCACTTTGAGATAAAATAGTCTTTCATTTTCGTTCGCGTATCCTGTCCGCCGTTGCGCAATATAAAATCTTTATATATGTTTACATCAGATCCTTCAAAAAAGGGGTAGTAGAGTTCATCAAGGCCGTATCCATCACGCATATGAATGATAAATGATTTTTGGTCAAGCGCACGTGAAAACCCTCCGAATATCTGTATGCCGGCATTAAAGTCAAGGGCTAGTTTCCCGTCAGTTTCATAGTACTCAATTGATGCAGTGCGTTCGGCATCCCACCAGTAATTTGCAGTGTAGAATGGAAATTCAGAGTCGGTATGCCCTTTGCCGGCTGCATAGATACCATAGTCATAGCTGAACAGACCATAGTTGTCTGAGGATATACACATAATCGGAATATCGTGTGTTTTATCAAAAATATACGTACGGCTTGCTATGGCGCTGGGCAGTTTGCTGCCGCTTATTGCTATGGCTATGATGACGGTGTTTTCATTGATTGTTATGGGTTCGGTGTATGTTAGAGATGTTGATGTCGGCTCATTTCCGTTTGTCGTATATTTGATAATTGTGCCTGGTTCAGCATTGAGTTCCACCACAAGGCTGTTTTCGGAAACCATACCTCCCTTTACAGAAAATGTGGGTTTAGCACAGATTGATATAAATTCTCTGTCGCTGTTTTTCTTTCCCGGAGTTTTTGTATCAAAGAAAACTTCTTTGTATTTATTGTCTGCCGCGCGGCCAAAGCTGTAGTCACCTAAAAGATAGCCTGTCTCTAAGTAGTCTATTATATTACCGGTATTGTCTTTTAAAATTATTGTTTCGCCGGCTCCGTTTAAGCGTATATCCTTAATTACAATTGATTCTCCGGCAGCCGGTATGCCGCCTTTTGCCAGAAGCAGTAAGTATTTACCTGCTTTGATAGTAATATTGTCAAAAAAAAACTCACTGTCCAGACCAACTGATATAGAATAACCGGATAAGTTTATATCTTCGCTGCCGTCGTTGAAAAGCTCAATATATTCTATCAGTCCCTGATATCCCTCTCTGTTAAGATTTATTCTGGATGCCGCGACTTCATTAATATAAAGGTCTTGTAAAATGATATCAACTTCGGAATCCAGGTGATTGATCGGACGAGTGTCATTTATTCTGCCGGGTGTGGGAACAGAGAAATAAGCTATTTCGCCATACGGTGTTCTGCCTTTGGATGCATTCCCGGGTAATTGCTCGACAACCATACTGTCGGCAACAGCCGCATTCGGCTCTGACAGCAGTACCATATCATCATTTGTACTGAGAGAAAAATTGGTATGGTACTCTCCGTTTATTACTTCATCATTGCCGCTTGCAAAGACAACCAGATATTCGCCCGTAGGCAGTACGGCGCTTTCCGGGAATCGCCATTTAAATGGGTCGGCAGCATCATCTGACAGAGCAAATCCTTTTAATGATACATCAGTATCTGTCGGATTGTAAATCTCTATCCAGTCACTGGACTTGCCGTATGCATCCAATATGCCGTATCGGTTGTTAGACATAAATTCGTTGATGATAATCCCTGATGCGGGATTTCTTTCTGCTGTAATGTCCATTGTTGGGCTGATTTTTGTGCTGTTTTCCTTACCTGGCGTAGGCTCAGAAAAATAAACCCATTCATCATCCTTAACTCCTCTTGAGATATCCTCAATTAAAGGATCGATCGGTAATTCAACCAGGATTTCACTATATAGAGTGGAAATCACCAATGTCTCAAATTGGGATAAACGGAAATTGGTATGCACATTTTCAGTAACCCTGTCTTTTCCAGATGCAAATATAACCAAATAAGATTTAGGCTCAATAACTATATCGGGAAACGCCCATTTTCGAAGATCCGTTTTATCGTCTGAAAAATAAAGCTGTGCTAAAGAGAATGGTTCATCACTGTTATTAAAAAATTCAACCCAGTCAACAAAATCACCGTCCTCATCATAGAGCACAGATCGATTATTGATCATATATTCGGTGATCATCAAAGGGGAATCTATGTAAACCTTAAAGTCCTGTGTTCCTTGACCATCCAGGCCATTTTTTTCATTAGGCGTTGGGTGATTAAAGAAAAGCCAGGTACCTGCTTCATCCACCCCGTAAGAGATGTCACTATCCAGCGGTGGGAGTTCAATTGAAGACATCAGCGTACCAAGGGCAGATGTAAAGTAAAGTGTTTCGCCAATTTCAGCATTTAACTTAAAATTCAAATGCAAAATCCCAGAGTCGTCCGCTTCGTTCAAGCCGGAAGCATAAACAATCTTATATTCCCCTGAGCCAATCTCAAAATCTGGAAACACCCACATCATGGGATCATCAATATTTGTAGATAGCCCCGCATCCTTGAGGTTAATGGCCTCGTCGCTCGGATTATTAAATTCTATCCAATCTGAACTTGAACCAAAGCCATCCAAAATCGTCATAGAATTTGATGACATCACTTCCGTGATAATGACCTTTGACTGTTTTTGGAAATACAAATTTTGGCTTTTTATCTCCAATTGCTTGAGTTCAATTTCAGCTGCGATTCTCTTTTCAAATTCAACCATAACAAACATGAATCCGGCAATTAAGCCAAATCCAATAATTACAATGAGAATCCTGGCAAAAGGAGAAATGGATTTATTCATTGATGGTTCCTAAACAGCAAAATCTCCATCGTAACCAAGCAGCGCGACTGAATTCACATGATTAATTCCCCCTATCTTGTTTACGAGATTATCGGTTTTTTTTCTGCTTCTGATCTCAACTGTCAACTCATAATTTTCGCCATCAAAAACCTTTGATTTCAATCGATACCTTTTG
>JAIORG010000175.1 GCA_021108255.1 Anaerolineales bacterium
TACCAAAAATATCCACCACCTTTACCGCAATCTTGCGCCGCCCAGGCGGACATTCACAAAATATGCTTTAAAAAATAGGGGTCTACTTTTGACTCTTAAAGGGAATCCACAAGGGCCAAACGTAGACCCCCTGCCTTTCAGTGCGTCAAGCTCTATCGCAGGGTGCGTTTTACGCACCAAAAAACATTCGATTTTGTCCATCACAGGTGTTATTCATGCATTCGATGATATGTATACCGGTGGTGGGTGCATAGAATGCACCCTACAAGGCTTTTTGCCGTCCGAGTAATTGCTTAGTTATATTTGTTTTGAACCCAAACACCTTATTTAGCGCAATAATCGTTCAATGGTATTTAATGCGCCTGTTATTGAATGCAGGCATGGTCCCTTCAAGCACATCAACGACATGTGAGTTGATCGTGGGGCTCTCTATCGAACCAGCAAAATATGTAATCTTCGATGAATTACTTCGATCAAAATTAGAGTAAATCACTTGCTCTGCATCACAATATACTGCTAAATTTGGGTTGTGAGTAACCATGATGATCTGTCGCTTCTTCTTGGCTTCACTCAACACAGGCGCAAGCAAACTTACCACGGTTTCGTTATCAAGATTTTCTTCCGGTTGATCCAAAATAATTGGATTTCGCCCTTTGTCCACTAAGAGATAGAAAATTAGTAACAATGCGCCTCTTTGTCCTGGCGACAGTTGTTCAATCTGCGTGTCTTGGAATAGCAGAGAGTATCTAGGTTCCAAGAAAGATAGGCCGAAAAGCATGTCATATACATCGTTCGCTGCTTTGTCTTTCCTCAAAATGGCGGTGATTCCAACCGTATCTTTACTACCACTTCTGGCAGCATCGGCGATTTTGTCGAGCAGCTCCGAAACAAAGCCCAGAATATCTGCGCGCTTGTTAAAATCGTACTTTTCCGCAATTTTTCTGACTGCATTGTAACTCTCATCTTCTCCTCGGAAGTCCCCCGAGTTTTGCTTAACAAGGGAAAATAGAACATCAGCTACTGAATCTGCCGAACCTCCCAGCGTTGCTTGAAACTGAAGCTTGTACTCCTCACGAATTAGACTGTTTTCTTGTATCAAGTCTTGTACAGGCTTGAAGAGTTTTTCACGCGCCCGCCTTTGAGCATCAAGGATGTCGAAAATTTCACCTGATAATTTTAATCTCTGATCAGTGTGTTCTAAGAGCGTTTGAGGAAGATTGTCAAGTTGGGCAATCCTAGTCTGCAAGCCTATTAGTGTCTCTGGGGCATCGGGAGTACCAGTTAATTCATTTAACTTGTTATTCCAAACCTTTATTGCCTTTAGGCTCCGCTGGTATAACAACTGCGGGCCATTGAGCTTTGCATTCAGCGCCACCTGTTCAGCTCGAAGCTTTGTCTTATCTTGTGCTGCACTGTCAGCATCAGCCTTCAAGGCCACCTGTTCCGCAGGAATTGCCGCCCCCAATTGATCAAGTGGCTTACTATCTGAGTTTATTGTGACCAAATCGGTTATCTTCAGGCCAAGAACGTCCAAGTCGTTCGCTGTGTCATCTTGGAACTGTTTGTATGACCGCTCCAGTAGCCCCATCCGCTCACGCACATTTTGAATCGCCTTGAGCATTCTAGCGAGCAACGATTCGGTGTTTACGTTTGCGCTTGCTCGTTTTTCGATAGTTTTTAAATTCTCAGAAATTACTTCCAATGCAGACGCAGTTTCCTTTTGCTCCTCCGTGAGTTCATCTGCTGGCTCAGGTATGGTGCTGGGTTCAATCTTTTTGTGTTCATCAATTTGCCGGATCTTAACAGCGAGCTGTTCTTGCAAAGAACTCTTTACTTCTGGTTGAAGCTGATACTCAATCCCGGAAATCTCTTGATTCAATCTCTTCAGATCTTTCCTAAATTCACTCAGTTGATCGCGAAAAGTACTCTCTTGACGTTCAATCAACTGATCGAAATCAAGCGCTCCAAGGCGGACTGATTCTCCGGCATGAGAGAAGATAACCGCTCGGAGCTCTTTTTCAAAGGCATCTGAACGTCGCGAAACATGGTCGTTACATAATTCCTCGAAATGACTTTGGGGTATATATCTAACGAGTTCTACTTTATCCTCAGGAGGATCATCATTGAGGTTCCGTTGTTGATTGCTGGAGTCGCACCAAGTCAGCGTTCCGTCGAAATGCTTGGCCGGTTCACCCGATTTACCCCTGAAGCGATCTTTTTTGAGGAAGGAAAAGTGTGCTTTTTGTTGGGAGTTACCAAGCAATGCAATAACATCCGCAAGGGCGCTTTTGCCACTACCTTTATTTCCAATGATAGCTACAAGATCAGGGTTTAGCGGCAAATTGCATCCATCAAGCCAGACTTCAGCACTTGTTGCACCAGGACTTTTTTGAACTGCGACGGTGTCGATAAAGAAGGTCTTGTTTTCATCTATTTCGGATAGCTTGGGTGGGAGCTCTCCAACAAAGGATCGCTTTGCAGGTTCCATAATCGTCTGGAGTAGTCCGTGAAACGTTGGGTCTGCTTTTATCCAAGTAGCCTTCCCTGATGGGAAATCACCATAGCCTCGCTTATCGTTATTATCTTTTACCCCAATAAAGCGATGTGCGTCACTACCGGATACGGCCAGCCTCGGAATATCACCCAATGCCTTCTGGAAATTATCAATCCACTTAGAATTTCCGTTGGTTCGCTGTCCTACGAATGCTCCCCATGTATCTAAATCGCGGGTTTCAAAAATAGGGGAAGAGTTAAATAGCCCTAAGCAATATGCGTAGTGCTCTTGCCACTTGATTTCAGCGAGACCATCATTGGTATCGAATGGCATAAACCCGACCGCAAGCCCATTGGGTACGTTTGCAATTGCTTTCTTATAGCTATCACAGTTTATTTCTGCAATTGTCGACCCTGCAAGCAAAGCTTTTGCAGTATTGGAATCCACGTCATCTTTCTTGAACCCGTGATGCTCTATTTTGTCTGACCCTACATGACGAGAAAGGGCTATTAAAGCATCTTTAGATAAAGGGCGTTCAATTAACTCAAGCTTTAATTTAGACATGAAATCTCGAAGAATTTGATCTTCGACGGTATTTGAGAAAATAACATGAGCATTTAATCGTCCATCCATTGGTGCGACCAATCTCAGTTCGATACCTGGAAATACCTTTTTATTCAACTTTGGAGCATCAGATTGAGCCAATCGACGTTTGAGCGCGAACCAGCCATCAAAGGTCCAATAGTCCATTAGCGCAAATACAGCCGGCTTGGCTGCATTCAATGCTGAAATCATTTCATCAACTAAAGCTACACTCTGGGGTGAATCAGGGTTTGAATCAAATTTCTGGCCGTTCCAATGAAAAGATGCTGGAGTGTGAATGTGTAAGTCCCATTGCCGCCATTCAGAGCCACGCTCATATGGGGTAGTCTCTATTGTCATTCTTTGTCCTTTAAAAACATCAAATTATCAGTTTCTTTGATATAAGCCGATAATAAATACCGAAATCGCGAGTCCTTTTTTTTGAAACAGTTTCCTCGCGGTGTCTTAAAAATCACCAAGCATACCAACAGTGGTCAATTATTAAGCCTCAATAAATATAACGTTGATAATGAGCAGTGCCGGTTAAAAGCTACTACCGTTCATTAAACCAAAAGATACTTTTAATACCAATACTATACAAAGTGCCCCAGCTTTAGGCATCTGCTCCAATATTTTGTTGTGCGGGTTCGTCTCCTATTATTTCTTGGTAAGCGTGAAAATACGAAAATAAGTGATTATATCGCATGGATAGTTTGGTATTTTTTTTCTTTTGCCAGTATAAAAGCTGTTCATTTACAAATTTGATTGCATGTTTAAAAAGTTCATCATGCATTCCTTTTGTGATATTTTCTTTAAAACCATGTCCAAGGTAATCGAGGATGTAATTGCCATCAAAATCAACGGCAATCATATCCAGACAAATTTTTGCTAAATTGCGATTAAATTCGCTATAAACATCTGACTCAGGATTCTTCGTACTTACATCCAAGTACTCAATCGTTCTCTCCCCTATGACTATTCTTGGATATTGAGCAGTTTCGGTTTCGAGTTCATAGGCATTTGCCACTGCTGCACCATATATCTCTCCAGGGTGCAACTCAACGCCCCAAAAAATATCAACTGAACCTCTTAAAGGGCGCTTCTTGGATAGACCAAGAAAGCACAAGCTTCCAACAGTGCCAAATAAACGGAATATGCCTCCAATTGGACATTTCACATTGCCCTGAAGCAGGGAGACAAAATAAACCAAACCGTCGGACCACCTTTGTTGCCTTAATTTTACTTCATGCATCTGATCATAGACGGCCTGAAGATGAGGTGGTAAGTTTTTCCTTAAGGGTCCTTCATAATTTAGGGATGATTCAATGAAATCTGAAGCTTCTTTTTGTAGATTATATATCGGCTTGATGGTACTTTTTATTTTTTTGAGAAAACGATCTCTATCTTCACTATTTTTAAATCTCGGCAACAAACCAGCAATTCCCGCTCGCATGCTCTATCCTTGAAAACAAGGTGTTTAGAGATTTATTTTTCGTAAACTTTTGGCACAAATAAAGGCTA
>JAIORG010000039.1 GCA_021108255.1 Anaerolineales bacterium
GGACATTATCCTCAATCTTTTGAATATTCCACCCTGGGCGGTTGGATTGCCAGCCGTTCCTCCGGACAGCAGTCCTATCATTACGGCCGGATTGAAGATCAACTTGCCGGCGGTCAAATAGAGACACCCCAGGGTCGTTTGGATCTCCCAGTTTTTCCAGCTTCAGCAGCCGGTCCTGATTTGCGTGAGATGGTTCTCGGTTCAGAAGGCCGGATGGGGATCATCACCCGGGCGAAAATCCGTATCAAACCTCTCCCGGAAACGGAAGGCTTTTACGGAGTGTTTTTCCCCTCCTGGGAACAGGGTTCTGCGGCAGTGCGATCCATCACTCAAAATAACATCCCTGTTTCCATGCTGCGCCTGAGCAACCCGATTGAAACAGAAACCACATTGGTCCTTTCCGGCAAATCCTGGATAGACCTGGCGGACCGCGGTTTGCGCCTGGTCGGTCATGGCAATGAGCGCTGTTTATTTATCTTTGGGGTAACCGGCTCCTCAGCCCAAACAAAACTATCCCGCCGGGCAGTGGTCAGAATTTGCCGGTCATATAAAGGCCTTTTTGTGGGTTCAATTGTGGGAAAAACCTGGGAGAAGAGCCGCTTCCATTCCCCGTATTTGCGTAATACTCTCTGGGAGAAAGGGGCAGCCATAGATACACTGGAGACCGCCCTGCCCTGGTCACAGGTCAAGGCTGCCTCACAAGCTATTCCTGAGGCAATTGTTGGGGCCGCCCGTCAATCTGGCGAACGGGTACTGGTGATGACCCATCTTTCACATATTTATCCAGACGGAGCCAGCATCTATACAACTTATCTCTTCCGCCGGACCCTGGATCCGGATGAACTTTTGGAACGCTGGAGCGCCATGAAAGGGGCAGCCAGTCGTGAAATCCAGAAATACGGCGGGACCATCAGCCACCAGCATGGAGTGGGCACAGACCATAAACCCTATTTGCCTGCTGAAAAAGGTATTCTAGGCATGGAAGCTATTCGAACGTTCATTAAAACTTTCGACCCGGAGGGTATGTTAAATCCCGGGAAATTATTTGACTAAACATATTTGGAAATTATTTAAATCTTTCAAAGTTACAAGGGAAACATGATGATCTGGAATGAGGGTTGGCGTAACCGTGCCTGGGAAAATATTAATCAAGAATGGGATCTGATCATCATTGGGGGAGGTATTACAGGAGCAGGTGTGCTCAGGCAGGCGGTAGATGCGGGTTTCAAGGCTTTGCTGGTAGAGGCTCATGATTTTGGATCAGGCACCTCCAGCCGTTCATCCAAACTGGTCCACGGAGGTCTTCGCTACTTGAAAACTGCTCAGCTCAGGATGATCTTTGAATCGATTCGAGAAAGAGAGTATCTTTTGGAGCAGGGACGGGGGCTGGTAACACCGCTTGGATTTCTCTATGCCAGGCTGCAGGGGGACCATATGCCGGGTTGGATGTTTGGCCTGGGATTATGCGCTTATGATCTAATGGCCCGCCAATGGCAGCACAGGGCCTATGATGTTCTAGATATGCGGGAATTATGTCCACCGCTTAGTTCGCCCGCTTTACGTGGGGGTTATCGATTTTTTGATGCCCAGACTGATGATGCTCGCCTGGTCCTGCGTCTTTTACGCGATTCAGTTGAATCGGGCGGTTTGGCGCTGAATTACACCAAAGCTATAGATTTGCTCCGCACCAGAGAAGGCAGAGTAACCGGGGTTTTAGTGCAAGACACATCAGGAGATTCCCAACGAACAGCTGAGGTTAAAGCCAGTGTGGTAATCAATGCCACCGGTGCTTGGGTGGATGAAATGCGCCATAAAATTGACCGCCCAAGCAGGATGAGACCGCTTCGAGGAAGCCATTTGATAATCTCTCATTCCCGCCTGCCGATTACACGATCAGTCACATTTCTTCATCCCCAGGACGGAAGGCCGGTTTTTGCCCTTCCCTGGGAAGGCGTCACATTATTTGGCACCACGGATCTCGACCATGATGGAGGATTAATAACAGACCCGGCAATCAGTTCAGTAGAATTTGACTATATGTTATCAGCCTTGCAGCAGATATTCCCGGCTCAAGAGTTGACCTCCCAGGATGTAATCGCCACTTTTTCGGGACTCCGCCCGGTGGTAAATACAGGAAAGGAAGATCCATCCAAAGAATCACGAGAGTATGCGATCTGGGATGAAAACGGATTGATTACAGTGGCAGGCGGCAAACTCACTACCTTCCGGTTAATGGCCCGCGATACACTCAAAAAGGCTGGCAGATATCTGAATACTTCCCGTTTCGATCACCAAACACCTGCTTTGAAAGCCCAACCTGAGGAAGTTCAATCCCTGCCGCTGTCTGAATTTTACAATCCTTCCCAACGTTTGCGCCTCTTAGGGCGTTACAGCTCTCAGATGCTGATCAAATTTGCCGAGGCAGAACCGTCCGCCCATGAACCAATTCCCGGAACGCCCTATACCTGGGCAGAACTTAAACAAATCGCCAGCTGTGAGGCAGTTGTTCATCTGGACGATTTACTGCTCAGGCGGCTCAGGCTTGGTCTTTTAGTTCCCCGCGGTGGTGAGGCTCTTTTGAAACAAATCGGAGAAACCATCAGACCGGAATTAGGCTGGACTGATTCCCGCTGGGAAGAAGAAGTCTCCGCCTATACCCGGTTAATTCAAACTGCATACCAACCACACTGATCATTGGGTATACTATCTTTGTGCTCCTGAATATGTCTTCAAAGCTGCCGGTCAAATCAAACTAAGGGTAATTCGTAAAGGAAAAGATCATGTCAGAAAATTTACTGGCTATTGATAATGGAACCCAAAGTGTGCGCGCCCTGCTTTTTGATCCAAGCGGCAATTTACTCTACAAGCAGCAAATTCATATTGAACCCTATTATTCAACCGCCCCCGGTTTGGCGGAGCAGGATCCGGAAGTGTTCTGGGGTGCAGTTTGTGACGCCTGCCAGGGTTTGTGGGCCCAGGGAGCGGACAAGTCCAGCATCGCTGCGGTTTCTGTGACCGCCCAGCGTTCCACTGTCTTGAATCTTGATCAAAATGGATCCCCCCTGCGCCCCGCCATTGTCTGGCTCGATCAGCGCAGGACGGAAGGTCTGAAACCGGTCGGCGGATTGTGGGGTGCGGCGTTTAAAATTGCCGGCGCGTCTGGGACAGTGGCCTATCTGCAAGCTGAAGCAGAAGCCAATTGGCTCAGCACCCATCAGCCCGAAATTTGGGAGGCTACTCACAAATACCTGTTTCTCTCAGGTTTCCTAACCCACCGATTGACCAGTCAATTTGTAGATTCTGTCGCCTGCCAGGTAGGGTATGTGCCCTTCGATTATAAAAACCAAGCCTGGTGTAAAAAATGGGATTGGAAATGGCAGGCTGTCCCTGTGGACCAAGCCCTGCTGCCGGATCTTGTGCCGGCAGGAAGTCTTCTGGGAAAGATCACCAGCAAGGCTGCCGCAGCCACCGGTCTTCCAGAAGGACTTCCGCTGATCGCTGCCGGGGCAGACAAAGCCACTGAGGTCCTTGGCGCTGGATGCCGGGAACCCCATCTCGGCTGTCTGAGCTACGGGTCAGCTGCCACGCTCAATACAACCCATGAAAAATATATTGAGATTATTCCCCTTATACCCCCTTACCCTTCAGCCATACCGGGTGCCTACAACCTTGAGATCCAGATTTACCGCGGGTATTGGATGGTGTCCTGGTTCAAAGAAGAATTTGGACTTCGCGAACAAAAACTGGCAGACAAGCAAGGTATCCAGGCTGAAGATTTATTTGACGAATTGGTTCATTCTGTACCGCCAGGTTCAGACGGTTTAGTGCTGCAGCCCTACTGGTCTCCAGGGCTGCGTTTTCCGGGCCCAGAAGCCCGCGGCGCGATGATCGGATTCAGCGATGTGCACACCCGGGCTCATATCTACCGGGCCATCCTGGAGGGGTTGGCCTATGCCTTGCGTGAAGCCTCCGAAAAATCAAACAAACGCAGCGGCGTGCCCATCACAGAACTGCGAGTCGCTGGCGGCGGCAGCCAAAGCGATGCTGCCATGCAGTTGACAGCGGATATTTTCGGCCTGCCAGTTTCTCGGCCGCACTTGTATGAAGCATCTGGATTGGGCGCCGCGATTGATGCCGCTGTCGGCGCGGAAATTCACCAGGATTTCAACAGCGCTGTCGGGGCGATGACCCGCCTGGGCGAAACCTTTGTGCCAAACGCCCAGACACATGCCCGGTACAATGAGTTGTACAATGGGGTTTACAAAAACATGTACAAACAGCTTCGGCCTTTATACAAAGCCATGCACAAATGATGAGCGGCTTACTCTGTTTAAATTGAAACTTTTTTCGATAAAATTCCCCTCAATGACCCCCTGCTGATTGACAAAGTTTCTTCCTCATAGTACACTATTTTCCGACCTGGCGAGGTAGCTCAGTGGTAGAGCAGGGGACTCATAAGCCCTTGGCCGGCGGTTCAAACCCGCCCCTCGCCA
>JAIORG010000027.1 GCA_021108255.1 Anaerolineales bacterium
AAAATCTGTAATTGACCTGATTGGCAATACCCCGCTGCTGGGTTTGGAAAGATTCTGTCCAGAACATAATGTATTTGCCAAGTGTGAGTTTATGAATCCAATCAGCCTCAAAGACCGTCCAATTCTTCAGATCATTTTAGATGCGGAGGAGCAAGAGCTGCTGAAACCGGGTGATACCCTGATTGAGGTGACCAGCGGGAATACCGGGATGGCGGTGGCCTGGATTTCAGCTGTCAGAGGCTATAATGCAATTCTGGTTATGTCAGAGATTCAAAGCATCGAACGGCGCAGGATCATGAGTTCGTTTGGCGCGGAGATCATCCTTACCCCTGCCTCGGAAGGTACCGCTGGAGCTCGGGTAAAACTCAAAGAGATTTTAAAGGACAACCCCGGATATTTTTATGTCGGTCAGCATGTTAACCAGGCTAATCCAAAAGCGCATTACCTGACCACTGGACCGGAACTGTGGGCGGATACAGGTGGAAAGATCGATATCCTGGTGGCAGGCTTGGGCACCGGCGGCACATTGTGCGGCAGCGGACGATATTTAAAAGAACAGAATCCGGAAGTTCAGTTAATTGCGGTCGAGCCAGAAAATTCACCTTACATCTCACAGGGGATATTTCAGCCCCATCTCATGATGGGAACTGCGCCCGGTTTCCTGCCGGAGACATTGGATAAGGAGTATATTGACGACTTCTTCCTGGTCAGCGAGGGTGACGCTTTTGCCGCTTGCCGGAGAATTGCCAAACAAGAAGGACTGTTGGTGGGAATAACCTCCGGGGCTACCGCCTATGCAGCCGAGCAGCTGGCAAAACAGCCGGAAAATGAAGGCAAAGTGATCGTTTGCATTTTTGCAGATACAGGTGAGCGCTATATGAGCGTGGATGGGCTGTTTTAATAAGTGGAGTATCATGTTATCCGAAACTGCGGGAATTGTGGCGGGAATAACTGTCAAAAAGAGTGGGATTAAATCAGGTGATTATCTTTCCCCGTTTCTTGGGAAGGACTATTATCGAATATGCTATACTGGAACAATGTACCAAATATAGTGCGAGTAAACACTTGGACGCGATAACATAATAATATATTACACACCAATAGTCGCTTAACAACCTAATGTGTTATCCCGCAGGTGAAACATAATTAACGTTAGGCTGGCTTAAATATTAGTAACTCATAGTATGTACAGATGATTATAATAAAACGAAACCTTCAAATTGCTGTCTGGCTCTTGCTGAGCGTGTTATTGATTTCGTGCGGTCAGGTGATCACTCCGACAATCTCGACCACGCAAATACCGACCTCATTTTTCACAGAATCCCCTCTTCCTGTTACATCGCTTCCAACAGCATCTTCAGTTCCCCATGCGGCTACTCCATCAGCATATCCTGTCCTGACCGGCACATTTACGCCAGCACCTTCATATCTTCCCGCGGCTACTAAATCCGGCGAACAGGTTTACATAGACCCGGAAGGCTGGTATGCGGTCAATATTCCTGTTGAATGGCAAGCTGAGGACAGCCCGAATTCTTTTGTGGGGGAAGACGGCTTCTTCCAAACCGGGTATTTGCCAGAAATGATGCACATGCGCGGCGCCCTAGATGTGTGCCAATGGCTGGCGAATATAGACACCAAGGGCACCTATTCGGTGTCATGGCTACGCACACATGGTTCCACGATCGGTTCCGGCTGTCAATTGAATTCTCTTCCAGGAGTTACGCCCGCTGCTGTACTGGAAGTAATCCAAAGTCCATCAGCAGACTACCCTCACCGCTTTCTGTACATCAAATCAGATAAAGAACACTTCGATCACATCTCCTATACCCTTGCCTGGCTAAGACCGGGAGGTGAAACCAGGGAGGAAGAACTTCAGACAGCAAACCTGCGCCCTGAAGATATATCTTTTTGGGATAACACAGATCCCATACCCCTAGGTTTTTCGATAACAGAATACAAACTGCCGGCAGAGGCGCAAAACGCAAGTCCCGGGGAAAAAATATTCCTGGAGTTTATTCCCCCAGAGGCCCTCCCGAAACCGCACAAATCAAGCTCGACTTACACTCCCAAGTCGCAAGAAAGCGTCAACGAAACCATCACCCCCTTTGGGTATGACTTGCGCTCTGGCGGCGAAACGTATCTTTACGATTTATACAAAGATGGCGCATTAGCACTTAAGAATATTCACCGACTGCCTGATGTTTACATATTCTCAACGTCTGATGGTGAAAAACTCGTTTTCCTTGCCCTAACTGTCAAAGACCCCGCCCAGAGATTTTATACACAGGGCAATGCGGCCAGTTATCTGGTACAGAACGACACTATTACTCTATGGGAAAACAAACCAGTCAACCCGATGTACACTGGCGGCCGTGCCATCTGGGCTGCCGGTGAACCGTTGATTCTGGGATTAGGTGACCATACGGATGTACAGGTTCGCAATGGTTACCATGATCTCTTGTTCTCCTTCGCAACCTATTTTGGGACTCATATCCCGATCAAGCGCTTCCTAGCGTGGAACGACCATTGGATTTTAGCAGTGAGCGACTTTATAATTCAAGATGGGGAAATACTCAACGCGAAGTTTGGATTCGAAGAAGTTTTCAACTGGTATCTGATGGAAGGCAAGCCTTTCTACTTTTTCCGCAAGGGACCACAAGTTGGAATTTCCTATGATGGACGGTTCCTTCCTGTTTATTATCATGAAATTATTCACGGCTATTGTTGCGGGCTGGCACTTAACAATCCAAGAACTCATGAAAATACCATTCGATTCTTTGGTATGCGAGATGGCATATGGAAATATGTAATAGTGGAAATCGAATAGAAAAGCCAGCTAAGCGAATAAGGCAATTTGTCCACTATTAGTACTCTGTCTGTACATTGGACAGCTAATCCCCGCTCTAGCGGACGCTGGGGAACGCGCCGCTAAGCTAATCCGTTAGATAGCGCTTGAAAAAATAAGGAACGCAAATTAAAATTTAATCTAAAATCCATTCGGGAAGGATAAAGATATGACAATCTCTGATTTCTACAAATGGCTGAAGCAAGATTGGGCGAAAACAGGTTTCATTCTTTCCATTTTCCTGTTTATTTTCTTGTTCATTTTTGTGCGCAAGTACGATATAGTAGTTTTCGTTCTTCTTTTACAAACTCCACTTTATATGCTTCACCAGACAGAAGAATATATATTTCCAGGTGGATTTGGAAAATTTTTCAACACGCAAATATTCAAACTTGATATTGAAGATAGACCTTTAGACCAGAATTTCATTTTCTTTATTAATGTTATCTTGATATGGATCATCTTGCCGTTGTTTGGATTGCTGTCAATAATTGACTATCAATACGGTCTATGGATTCCTTATTTTTCATTCTTCGCTGGGATAGCTCATGTTCTTTTAGCAATTAGAGCTGGAAAATTATATAATCCAGGATTGTTTGCGAGCCTGTTCATAAATATTCCTGTGGGTTTATGGTCAATTCTTTTCCTAATCAATAATGGTGTTCTTAATAATTTCTTCTTGAATTTCCATATCATAATAGGATTAGGATTGAACGCATTACTTCCAATAATAGGAGTATTGTTGTTTAAAAACTATCAAAAAAGTAGCTGATGCAAATATGCGCCACCTAACCTACGCTCCACCCGACCCTGGTGACACGGCGGCGCAAGTATAATCAAGTTATATTAGGCAGGGGCCCTCACCAGGGTGCTTCGCAAAGCTCATCCGTTAGCTTCCATACAAGTTGAATTGCTACAATATGCTTTAAAGATATGGTAAAAAAACGAATTCTATTTGCTACAACAAACCCAACGAAGGTAGCTCGTGTCCGAGAACTTCTCAAACACTTGCCGCTGAAAGTGTTAAGTTTAGAGGATGTCAATAGTTTTTCTCAAGTGATAGAAGATGGGAATACGCCAGAAGACAATGCTCGAAAGAAAGTTGAGCATCATTATGACGAACTCGGTATACCAACAATTGCAGTTGATTCTGGGTTATATATTGGTCGATTCCCAGATGATAAACAACCTGGCTTGTTCGTGCGTCGGGTAACTGGAACAGGAAACGATGTAACAGATGATGAAATGCTGCAATATTACAAGCAAGAACTAAACAAAATAGGTGGAATTAGCAAGGGAATCTGGATAACTGCGATCGTATTAAAAACATCAACTGGCAATATCTTATCCAAAACATTTGAAAGTGAAACAATGTTTACATCTCAATCAAGCGAAGTGCAAACACCAGGTGAACCACTTAATTCCATGCAAATAAATCCGACTACCGGGAAATACTATTCTGAAATGACACCTGAAGAACGAATGAAGGCTCAAGGTGCGAGAGCATATGGAATTGTTGAATTTATGGAAAATAATATTGATGCTCTATAACTTAACGAGTGGAAGCTAACCCCCGCTCTACCTGAC